>CAZFWZ010000034.1:0-24244 GCA_964522765.1 uncultured Caulobacterales bacterium
ATCTTGCCTTTATGGTAACGGGTATATGGGAGCTACACATACGCAATTTGCTAAAGCGTGTATGGCGTACAAAGTCCTCCTTTAAAGATCAACGCAAAGGATTGTGGGCTTTTACAATAAAATCGAATATTGATTCGACCTTGGCTGCGGGAACTTTGCATTTACCTGCGCTCCTCGTGATGGCATTTTTTGGGGCGGTTTATTTGCCGATTTATAAGGTAGCGGAAGAGGTTGCAAAACTTCTCTCAGAAGGCTTTAAATTACTTGACCAAGTCATTTATCCCGAGCTCGCTAAAATGGTCGTGAACGGTAAAGCTGATAAAATTTGGCGACTTGTTATACGTGCAGCATTTATTCTGCTTGGATTCGGCTTGGCTGTATCTGCCTTTGTTTGGGTATTTGGGCCATATTTACTAGGTACAATATTTGCGAAAGATTATTCGGCTTCCGCCCCATTAGCTTCGCTTCTTGTGCCAGCCGCCGCGCTTACGGGTCTGATGGCTCCGCTGCTCCCTATTTTTTACGCCGCTGATAAACCTGAACGTGCTATATTTGCCCGCGGACTTGCATTACTAGCCTATATCGTAGCCTTCATTGTACTCAGCCTCACGATAGGTGAGTTGGCTCCGGGATGGGCGGCAATTATCGGAAACATAATTGGCGTTGTAATGGTCTTTTTCATGGCTAAGCATACTTTGGAAAAGACAGTTAATCCCACGAGTGAGAATTCTGCGATAAAAAATCAGCCGAAGGTTTTGTTGGTAGGTGAAAGTTCTAAGCGTATATGGGGTATGCCTGTCGCGAAGTGGCAAGGCCGCGCTATAAAAAAGGCGGGCGGTTATATATGTGATAGCTCAGATGACGCAGATGTTTACTTGGGAGTAACTTGGGTGCTTTCATCGGCATTGGCTCAAGCTTTCGTCGCTTCGAAGCGTATAGCATTAGTTATAGATGGCAAAATTGCAGGTGTGACTAACTGTACGCATGAGGAAGCTTTACGTTTAATCGGTGGAGTTGCAGAGGATGCATATGCTCTGGGACTTGAAGTGAAAGTTCCAGGTGAATTGGCCGATTCATATAATAAAACCCTCCGTAAAACCGATCCGCCTTACGGTATTGATATTGAACATGCGCCTATCGAGCCCGTCATGCGGCGCCAGTTCACCAGTTCCTATAAGGGTATTACGGACTTTGTGACAAAGTACTTCTGGCCCGTTCCTGCCTTTTATGTCACGCGGGCCTGCGCTCGGCTGCGACTTACACCAAATATGGTTACCACAATCGGGCTAATCTTATGCATTGCAGCGTTTTATTACTTCATGAAAGGACAATGGTTGCTTGGATTTGCTACGGGGTGGGTAATGACATTTCTCGATACAGTTGATGGGAAACTAGCGCGTACAACGATGACTTATTCTGGTTGGGGTAACGCTTATGATCACGGCATAGATTTAATCCATCCTCCGTTTTGGTATTGGGCTTGGTTTGCGGGGCTGGGCGGCGTTACGAACTGGCTTGAACCTATCGTAATGTTTTCTACGCCATTAGGCTTTGCACTATTAGCAATTTTTGTGGGGTATTTAGTTGACCGTATTATTGAAGGAGTTTTCATCCTGCAGCATGGATTTCATATCCATGTTTGGCGTCCCTTCAATTCATTTTTGAGAATTTATACGGCGCGGCGAAACCCTAATATGTTTATCTTTATGATAGGGTGCATAGCGAGTGTGTTTATTATAAACGCCGCAAGATGGGGTTTTTATGCTGTCGCGATTTGGACATGGACTTGCATCGCTATAAATATTGGCGTGGTCATAATTGCTTCGGTTTCCCGCAAACCTATCTCATCTTGGATGGATGATAAAACGTGACCCCGAGCGGTAATATTGCCATATTTGATCTCGACTATACGTTAACGAAAAAGGGAACTTGGGGCCGCTTTGTAGGTTCGACAATAAAAACGCGTCCGCTGTTATGGTTGCCTGTCTTATTTGTTATGGCGAAAAATCAATGGTTTTATAAACAAGGTAAATCGCCGCGGTGCGGTGTTAAGAAGGCAATGATGAGACTCACAATGGTGGGGTGGTCTCGAGACAAAGTAGAGCGTTATGCGCAAGCATTTGCAGAACGTGAAGTTAGTACGGGTCTTCGTCGTGGCGCTATTGCCTCGCTGAACGCGCATAAGGAGGCGGGTGATACGCTTATAATAGCGAGTGCAGCTGTGGATGTTGTTGTTGCACCCATTGCTAGACTGCTTGGTGTCGCCCATTTTATTGCAACTGAGGTGGCATGGGATGAAGGCCGATTATCTCCAGAATTTGCCACAGAAAATTGCTATGGCGCGGAAAAACTTCGGCGAATGAGAACCTATTTGACTGAAAACCCAAGTTTGAAACATAATCACACGAAAATCACAATGTACTCAGATAGCCATTCTGACCTTGATATTATGTTATGGGCCGATGTAGGGATTGCCGTAGACCCAAGTAAGCGTTTGAAATCACTCGCAAAGCAACATGATTTGCAGGTCGTAAACTGGATGTAAGGACGTGCTATGTGCTTGTCCAAGTAGGGATAAGTATAAATGCAAGCTATTATTCTTTCAGCGGGCCGAGGGTCACGTCTTTTACCGCTTACGACAGACTTACCAAAGTGCCTGCTACCCATTGGAATGACGACTGTTTTGGGTATGCAGCTAGATACACTTGCGCAGGCTGGGATTGAAAAAGCGACAATTGTTACCGGTTTTAACGAGCATCTTGTAGAAGCCGAACTAAACACCCGCAGTCAAGGCCCGAAAGTTAAAACTAAATTCAATCCATTCTACCAAGTGGCAGATAATCTGGCGTCATGCTGGATGGTTCGTAAGGCGATGGATGAAGACTTTCTAATTATCAATGGTGATACATTGTTTAGCCCTAAGGTCTTGCAAAAGGTACTTGCCGCGCCAGAAGCAGACATAACGGTCACTATTGATAAAAAAGACCAATATGATGGTGATGATATGAAGGTCACTTTGGATGGCGCGCAGCTATTAGCAATAGGTAAAACGCTAAGCCCGCAGCAAACACAAGGAGAATCTATTGGCATGCTCCGTTTCATGGGGCAGGGGCGTGATACTTTTAAGAACGAGCTTGAGCGCCGTATGCGCAAAGAGGATGGCACAAAAAGTTGGTATTTATCTGCCATTGATAATCTCGCTAAATCAGGTGTCAAAATTGCGACTACAAATATACAAGGCGAGACATGGGCTGAGCTTGATACACCTGAAGACTATGAGATTTGCCGTGAATTGTTCGGCTCATCAGAGATGGCTCGGAAAAGATTTGCGGTCATTTAGCTCGATAATTTAAAAGATGTGTTCGTTGTTTCACGCTTCGCTCCAACTGTGGCTGAGTACATAAAGAGTAAAACACAGGCTTAAACACGGCTCTAGGTTACGCAGTGGTCATGCAGATGAATGCCACCTAAATAATTAGCCAAAAATAGTTAGATTCTACCTTATTTCTGAACCTAAAATGAATTTAGGCTATTGAATTACCTCACTTATTTGTGACGATTTCCTACAATCCTGTAACTTGAAATTACCCGTGGATTTCTTAAATCAATCTCAAGGGTGGAGTAATCCATGGCCAAGCTCAGGGACGAGTAAGGCGCTTGAGTAAGGAAATTGCATGATGAAACAAAGTGACTATTGCACACGTGAAGGCGCTGAGCGTCTTAAAGATACAATCGAAGCCTATTGGGCTGATCGCGGACATGATGTACGCATCAATTTGGTTCAAGGCGGCTTTTTGGCGTCCATGCGTTCTGCGCGTACAGACGTACGTTCTAACATGATCAACGGCGTGCCAACCAGATCAACAGAAAACTTCGCGTAAATAGAGCGAATATTTAAGTACGTAAATCCTGCAGGGCTGACGGAATGTCGCGGAACCGCCGCAAAATGATGTCAGCCCCGAGATGCTCGAAATTTATGGTGGAATATCCATAGGCCATCAAAATGCAAGGTACACCAGCTGCTTTTGCGGCCCGTGCGTCTGGAGCCCCGTCGCCAACCATGACAATTTGATGTGATTTTCTATGGCCGGCGGATGCAAAAATATGATCAGCGTGTGGTTTGTTCCGGGGTACGTCATCTCCGCCAACAATTTTTGAAAAAAGTTGCGTCATTCCTAGTTTATGAATCAGAGGCCTTGCAAGATATCCTGGCTTATTCGTGCAAACTGAAAGATCAGCGCCTTCGCGTTTCAACGTACAGAGCGTTTCCATGACGCCGTTAAACGGTCGGCTTAGACGCCAACTTTCTGCCGCGTATAATTCCAAAAAAAGGTCGCGCAATTTGTCTATTCTATTTGGACTTGCCTTGTGCCCCGCACGATCAAAGGCCTGCTCGATTAAAACCCTAGAGCCATAACCAATTGCTTTCCTTGCTTCAGCATAATTTGTCTCATTCAAGCCTTCTTGAGCAATAACCTCATTTAAAACACGGATAAGATCAGGTGCAGTGTCAATAATTGTCCCATCTAAGTCTAGGCAAATCGAAAGTTGAGAAAAAATTGCCATTTTGACCTGTAAACTTGAGAGGTTAGGGGGTGCACCCATCTGTCCCATGCGTTACAGACTATACGTATTAAGGTCAACGCGAGTCGAAGGCCAAGAGGCTGATAAGGGAGTTTGCGTCATGAGTAATCAGAGAGCGGCTGTTATTCTTGCTGCAGGTAAATCTACCCGTATGAAATCTAAATATTCCAAAGTTCTGCATCAGGTTGGTGGCCGTTCTATGCTATCTTGGACCGCATCGCTTGCTGAAACGGCGGGTGTAACGCGAATAATCTGTGTGGTTGGCGAAGACAATGAAGATGTCCAAGCCGAAGCGCAGCGCCTCGGCCTAGAAATAGCGGTGCAAGAACCGCAGCGCGGCACGGGCCATGCCGTTTTATGTGCCAGAGAGGCTGTGGGAGATTTTGACGGGGACTTGGTCGTTCTTTATGCAGATACACCTCTGATCCAGCCCGAAACACTCTCGAACGTCTTTGACGCATTGTCAGGTGATGCTGATGTGGCCGTGCTTGGTTTTGAAGCTCAATATCCCGCGGCTTACGGCCGTTTGATTACTGAAGGCGATGAGCTTATTGCAATTGTAGAGGCTAAAGAAGCCACTCCTGAACAGCTTGAAGTTAGTTTTTGTAATAGCGGTGTTATGGCCGCTTCAACGCAACATATGTTTTCTGCGCTAGAACGAGTGACAGATGATAATGCCAAGGGTGAATTTTATTTAACCGATATTGTTGAAATATTGCGCGGTGATGGCTGCCAGTCTGTCGCGGTGGCAGGCGTAGAATCAGAAATGCTTGGAGTTAACTCGCGACCTGATCTTGCTATGGCTGAGACGGCATTCCAAACCCGCATGCGCAAGAGTATGATGGAGTCGGGCGTTACTTTACAAGATCCTGCGACCATCTATTTCTCCTATGACACAAAAATAGCGACTGACGCGACAATTGGGGCAAATGTTGTTTTCGGCCCTGGGGTCAGTGTTGCGTCGCATGCTCACATCCATCCGTTTTGCCATATTGAAGGTGCCGCTATAGGAGAAGGAGCTCAGATTGGTCCTTTTGCAAGATTAAGACCTGGGACAGAACTAGCTCAAAATACTAAGGTAGGAAATTTTGTCGAGACAAAGAAAGCTAAAGTTGGAAAAGGCAGTAAAATCAATCATCTTTCCTATATTGGAGATGCGGTTATAGGGAATGATGTAAATATCGGAGCTGGTACAATTACCTGTAATTATGACGGCTATTTTAAATACGTGACAACTATTGAAGATGGGGCATTTGTGGGGACTAATTCCTCGCTCGTCGCGCCCGTTACAATCGGTGAAGGCGCATTTTTAGGCTCTGGAGGTGTCATTACAAATGATGTCCCTTCAGGTGCTTTGGCCCTTGGTCGAGCCAAACAAGTGAATAAAGAGGATTGGGCGGAGCGGTTTCATAAGGCGCAAAAAACGCGTAAAGAAAAGGCTAAAAAGTTATGACACAAGCTAAAGAAAACGCGGCACTTGCCGCGCTTGATTTTGTAGAGGATGGTATGACGCTAGGTCTAGGGTCAGGCTCTACAGCTGAGATTTTTCTTGAGCACCTTGGGTTACGAATTGCGGGTGGCATGAAAGTTCAAGGCGTGCCGACATCGGCACGTACAGCGGAATGCGCACGTGAATTTGGAGTGCCTCTTATCGACGCTGACAAAGTTGAGAAAATTCATTTAACAGTCGACGGCGCAGATGAAGTTGATCCTCAATTTAATCTTATTAAGGGCGGTGGGGCGTGTCTCCTGCGAGAAAAAATTATTGCCGATGCTTCTGATCGAATGATCGTTATTGTGGATGCCGGGAAAATGGTCGATGTCCTTGGCGCTTTCCCGCTTCCAATTGAGGTTGACCCTTTTGCTATGCCTCTAACAGCTGAGAAAATATATCATGCCTTAATCAATACAGGCTGTGAAGCAGGACAAACAGTTCTTCGACAAAAGAAAGATGGGGCTGGCCCATTGATTACGGATGGTGGTCACTACATACTTGATAGTAAATGCCGTAAAATTCCCAACCCAACTGACACGGCACGTGCACTCGCTGCCATTCCTGGCGTCATGGAGCACGGGATTTTTATTGATACCGCCTCCGTTATAGTTGTTGGCGAAGATGACCATGCCAAAGTGATGGAGCTTTCACGTGAGTAAATATGATTACGACCTTTTTGTTATTGGTGCTGGTTCTGGCGGCGTAAGAGCAGGCCGCTTAGCCGCTCAACTAGGACAACGTGTGGCAGTTGCTGAGGAAAGCAAACCAGGCGGAACCTGTGTGGTCCGAGGTTGCGTGCCGAAAAAATACCTTGTTTACGGCGCAGAATATGGAGCTGCTATTCAGGGCGCGCAGAAATATGGCTGGTCTGTAGGTAAAGTATCGTTCGATTGGGGCAAACTCCGCGATTCAATTCAGGCTGAAGTCAATCGGTTGTCAGGCATTTATACTACCATTCTTGAAAAAAATGGTGCAACCCTTTTCAAAGAGCGTGCAGAATTTGTTGATAATCATACGGTTAAGCTAAAAACCTCTGGTAAAACTGTGACAGCTAAAACGATTTTGATTGCGGTTGGTGGTCGCCCTTGGATGCCAAAAATCAAAGGACATGAATATGCAATCATGTCTGATGACGCTTTTCTTTTAGATAAATTGCCTGAACGTATCCTTATTATTGGCGGCGGTTATATTGCGAGTGAGTTTGCAGGCATTTTTGCGGGTATGGGGGTAAAAACTGTTCAGGCTTACCGTGGGGCTCAGTTGCTAAATGGTTTTGATCCTGAAGTTCGCGGCGAAGTTGATATTTTGCAAAAACATAATGGCATTGATACGCGTTATAATATCTCCCCTAAGGAAATTAAAAAGACAACGGGTGGCTTTATTGTATCATTTGATGATGGCTCTAAAATCGGGACAGATTTAGTATTCATGGCCACGGGACGTAAGCCACATACAAGTAGTCTTGGTCTGGAAAAAGCCGGTGTTGAAGTTGATGATAGCGGCGCTGTTAAAGTAAATAAATATTCTAAATCTTCTGCGAATAATATCTATGCTGTAGGCGATGTGACAAACCGCGTGAATCTCACGCCTGTCGCTATTCGTGAAGGAGCTGCTTTTGTGGAAACCGTCTTTAATCAGAACAAAACAGCCTATGATCATACACAGATTGCTAGCGCCGTGTTCACACGCCCTCCTATTGGAGTTGTGGGCTATAACGAGCCAGAAGCGAGAAAAAAGTTCAAAAATGATATAACCGTTTATACGACGTCATTTCGTCCCATGAAAAACGTGCTCGCGGACAAGCCTCAAAAGTGTTTTATGAAACTCATCACACAAGGAAAAGACGAGACGGTAATCGGAATCCACATTGTTGGCGACGATAGCCCTGAAATTATCCAAGCGCTGGGGATTTGCGTTAAAGCGGGCCTTACGAAAAAGCAATTTGATGAAACCTGCGCGGTTCACCCCACACTGGCAGAAGAAATTGTTACCCTGAAGCCGCGGAACCCAAAGTAGATGATGGTGAAGATTAAATAGCCTCAGCTTTTATTTGCCCCACGCTGACACGCTGCCTATATATAGGGTGTGAACAAACCGATTGATATGATGGCCAATGCTAAGCCTAACAAAGGGCAAAGTTATTTGCGTCAATATGAGCTTGTGGATCTCGTGCGAGACTATGACCCCTCAGTGGATGAGGCTCTGTTAAATAAGGCCTATGTCTTTGCTACCAAAGCACATGGCGATCAAATGCGTCATTCGGGAGATCCCTATTATGCCCACCCCATAGAGGTTGCAGGTATTCTTGCGACACTTAAACTTGATACTGCAAGTATTTGCACGGCGCTTTTACATGATGTTCTCGAGGATACAGGCACAACCTATGATGAGATGTCTCAAATATTTGGGGCCGAGATTGCTGATCTCGTTCAGGGCGTAACAAAGCTAGGCTTGCTTGAACTTTCTGTGCCTGATGCGTCCCGTGAGCAGCAACAGGCAGAGAATTTTCAAAAATTTGTACTGGCCATGAGTAAAGACGTACGTGTCTTGCTCGTAAAGTTATGCGATCGTCTCCACAATATGCGGACTTTAGGATTTCATCCCAACAAAGAATCCCGTGAACGTATAGCTCGAGAAACTCTGGATATTTATGCTCCGCTTGCCCGTAGAATAGGTGTTGACCGCATTTGTTCCGAACTTGAAGATTTATCATTTGAGCATCTCAACCCTTCAGCATTTGAAAGTATCAATAAGCGGCTAGAGGGTTGGCGCGCGGATCAAAAGTCTGCCATTAGCCAAATGTCAGTCGCTCTACGTGATTTGATGGATGAGCAAGGTATTGAGGCCCGAATTTATGGCCGCGAAAAACGCGCTTATGCCATTTGGCGAAAGCTGCAACGCCAAGGAATTAGTTTCGAAGACGTAGCTGATATTTATGCTTTTCGCATAATTATGCCGACAACGGCTAGCTGCTACCAAACCTTAGGCATGCTGCATCAGAGCTTTCGCTGTGTACCGGCGCGTTTCCGTGATTTTATTTCAGTACCTAAGCCTAATGGCTATCAATCTCTTCATACGACTATTTTAGGGCCGGAGAACAAACGCCTTGAGATTCAAATCCGAACAGAACGCATGGAAGACGTTGCTGAACGTGGCGTTGCAGCGCATTGGTCCTATAAAAATGAAAGCTATGCGTTTGATCACGATAAGGCTCAAGACAGCGGTGGTGATCCTCTCCGTAGAATCCGTCCCTTCGTTGAAATGATGGAACAAAGCGGAGATGCGGATGAATTTCTCGAACACGCCAAGCTAGAAATGTTTGCCGATCAAGTTTTCACTTTCACGCCAAAGGGTGATCTAATTTCCTTGCCGCGAGGAGCTACGTCTATTGATTTTGCTTACGCTGTGCACACGAAAGTGGGAGACACTTGCATCGGAGCAAATATTAACGGCCGTGATCGGCCGCTAAGAACACGTCTTGAAAACGGTGATGTCGTACGCATCATACGCGGAGGCACTGCTGAGCCTCAAGCGGGCTGGGAGAACATGGTTGCGACGGGCAAAGCACGGGCCGCATTACGGAAGTTGACACGTGACGGCGAACAACTCGAGTTCCGTCGCATCGGCGCTATGTTAGCTGAGCACGCTTTCGCGCGCGAAGACCGTGATTTTAGTGTTGCTGCCTTGGATGACTCCTTAAGGCGGTTATCCTTAGATTCACCTGAAAGTTTATTCGAGGTTTTAGGTCGAGGTGATTTATCCATTCAGCAATTTATGAACGCTGTTTTTTTAGGACGCGAAAGCACGAAAGAAATTGATCATTACGCTACGCGAGACCTTATTGACGACAAAAGCCTTAAACTTTACGTGAAAGGCGAAGGGGTAAGTCCAGGGCAAGGTTTAAATCTAGCAGAGTGCTGCTCACCAATTACAGGTGATCGCATTGTTGGTATTCAAGAGGTAGGTAAGGGAATAATGATTCACACTGTTGATTGTGAACGCCTCGCGACAATTGAAGCATCTGAGGATGATTGGATAGATTTAGGATGGCGCAGAGCAGCTCAACAATCAGTTTCAATAGGGCGCGTGACAGCAACAGTAGAACATGTTCCGGGCGCTCTAGCGGACTTAACGAAAATGGTTGGGGAGGCAGGCGGAAATCTTAGTAATGTCAAAACACTCAAACGCAGCCAATCTTTCTTTGAAGTCATACTTGATATTGAGGTTTTGGATAACCGGCACCTCTCTCAAGTCATTGCAGCCTTGCGTACAAGCGCCTATGTGGTATCCGCATCGCGGCTTAGAGCCGAACGCCCGCAGGTAAAAAGTAGAAAATAGGTTTTCCGATGAACACTGATGAAGTCTTACACATCTTCCGCGAAGCGGGTGCTCTCCTTGAGGGGCATTTCATCTTGTCTTCAGGGTTGAGAAGTCCTGTGTTTTTGCAAAAAGCCTTCATATTTAAAAATCCAGTTTTGACAGAAAAACTTTGCAAGGCTTTAGCCCAAAAAGTGAAAGTGGAGATTAGCGAAACGCCAGATATCATAGTTGCACCTGCGATGGGTGGGATTATACCGGGTTACGAGACGGCACGGCATATGGGGCTGGAATCGATTTTTACAGAACGCGAAAACGGCGTGTTTGTTTTACGGCGCGGGTTTAACTTGGAACCAGGTCAGAAGGTTCTTATGGTAGAGGATATAGTCACAACGGGCTTATCTTCGCGTGAGTGTATCAAGAGCATTGAAGAAACAGGCGCTAAGGTTATTGGCGGAGCGTGTATTTTTGATCGTTCCAATGGCGCGGCGGACATTGGCGTGCCGTTAATATCGCTCGCGGCTAAGGCATTCCCCGCCTATGAGGCCGATAAGCTTCCAGCCGAACTTGAAGCTCTGCCTGCAATAAAGCCGGGGAGTCGAGGTTTAGCTAAATGAATGCAGTCAAACTACGTCTTGGCGTAAATATTGACCATATTGCGACCTTGAGAAATGCGCGTGGTGGCACACACCCCGACCCAGTTGCGGGGGCTTGGGCGGCTATACAAGCGGGCGCTGACGGGATAACAGCACATTTACGTGAAGACCGGCGGCACGTTACAGATGATGATCTTGCCCGTTTGCAGATGCTTTGTAGTAGTGAGAATGTTCCGCTGAATATGGAAATGGCGGCGACAGATGAAATGCTTAGAATTGCTTTAGGCTTGAAGCCTCATGCCGTCTGCATTGTACCAGAAAAACGCGAAGAACGCACAACAGAGGGCGGACTTGACGTGGCGGGACAGCATAATCGTATTGCGCCGATAACGTCAGCACTTGACGATAATGGATCGCGTGTTTCACTTTTTATCGAAGCAACGCGAAATCAGATCGAAGCGGCGGCGAGAACGTCTGCGAAAGTTGTTGAATTTCATACAGGCGCCTATGCGCACGCCTTAGAAGATGGAAACGCTGATAAAGCAGAGGACATTTTGATTGCTTTAGTAGATGGCGGTGCTCTTGCTGAAAGTCTTGGGCTTGAAGTGCATTATGGACATGGCCTTACCTTTGATAATGTGGCGCCAATTGCGGCGATTACTCAAGCAAGAGAGCTTAACATTGGACATTTCATCATAGGTGAAGCTGTTTTTTTGGGGCTCGAACCTGCAATTAAAGAAATGCGCCGATTGATAGATGAGGCACGAAGTAATGGGGGTATGGCTTGATTTTAGGAATCGGCACAGACTTATGCGATATTCGGCGGATTGAGGCCTCAATCGAGAAATTTGGTGAACGTTTCGTCGAGCGCATTTTTACAGAAAAAGAACGCAGCTATTGCGATCCAAAGTCTGCGCGAGGTTCAGCCTATGCCAAACGCTTTGCGGCAAAAGAGGCGGCTGCAAAGGCGTTAGCGGGGCACAGTTCTGGGCATATACGCTGGAGGGATGTAGAAGTACAAAACGATCCTTCAGGTCGACCCGTTATCACTCTTTATAATCAGGCTATGCTGCGCCTTGAAAGTTTGACACCCGACGGCATGACAGCCCATATACACCTGAGTTTGACTGATGATTATCCATACGCGCAGGCTTTTGTAGTATGTGAGGTCCGTGCGAATGAGGCTCCCAAAGAAGATTAAATTATGGCAAAAAATAACAAAAGTCCAAGTGTTGTCGGCGAGTTTATATCGACTGTTCTTTGGGCAATAGGGATAGCATTGATACTTCGAACGTTCTTGTTCCAACCGTTTAATATCCCGTCCAATTCGATGCAGCCGACGCTGACTAAGGGTGATTACATAATTACGTCCAAATTTTCTTTAGGATATGGGCGTCATGCAGGGGAGCCCTTGCCATTTCCAGTGAAACGCGGACGACTATTTGAACGCGGTCCAGAGCGCGGTGATGTGATCGTGTTTCGTCCTGATGGTATTAACAAAAACCTCATTAAGCGCGTTGTCGGGCTTCCTGGAGATCAACTGCAGATGATCAGCGGTGTCCTTCACATTAATGGCGAGCGTGTTGGCATAGAAAGTTACGGGTCCGAAGACCGCCTTGATAAATATGGTAACTACCAAGATACAGATGTACAAAAAGAGACTTTGCCTGAATTGGACTCGATCTTAATTTATGATGCGATGAAGAATGGGCCATCGGATAACACTTCAGTTTTTACTGTACCTGCAGGGCATTACTTTTTCATGGGCGATAATCGTGACAACTCGCTTGATAGTCGTTATTCTGTGGCGCAGGGCGGGGCAGGATACGTGCCTGCCGAAGCTTTAATGGCTAAGGCAGAGTTTGTACTATTATCCGTGACAGATGATTTCGTTCTGTTTAAACCTTGGACTTGGGCAAATATGCGTGGCGACCGTTTTTTCAAAGGCATAAATTAATGCCAACTAAAGCCTATGATCGGAAGTTATTTGCGCTTCAAGAGCGCCTGAATTATCAATTTTCTAACCTAAAATTACTAACTACGGCTCTGACGCATTCATCATATGGAGATGGGCAGCGCAAGACTAATAATTATGAGCGGCTTGAATTTCTTGGTGACCGTGTACTCGGTCTGTTGACGGCGGACATGTTGTATCATGCTCAGGAAGAAGCTGAAGGTGGTATGGCCCGAAGGCTCAATGCGCTGGTTCGGAAAGAGACTTGTGCGCGGGTTGCACGTCGAGTTGGAGTTGGCGAGGCTTTGCTAATCTCGCCATCTGAGGATAAGCAGGGCGGGAGAGATAAAATGTCTATCTTAGGGGATGCTTGCGAGTCTATTTTGGGGGCGATATATCTCGACGGTGGTATGGCACCTGCGCTTGCGTTCTATGAGACACATTGGTCGGAAGAAATTGAACGTGTATTGGCTAAATCCACTAAAGATCCAAAAACTGAGTTACAGGAACGCGCCTCAGCATCGGGCGGTGAGACGCCTGTTTATTCTGTATTAGAACAGTCGGGGCCAGACCATCGGCCGCTCTTTGTGGTTGAAGTTAGAGTGGAGAACTTTGGGGCTGCGCAAGGAACGGGAAAATCAAAAAAAATAGCAGAGCGTTATGCTGCGTTGCACCTGTTAGAAAAATGGCTTGATAAATGACAGCAGCTACAACACGTTCAGGCTTTGCTGCTATTATTGGTGCGCCCAATGCAGGAAAATCTACCTTGGTAAATGCATTGGTGGGGGAGAAAGTTTCTATCGTTACGCATAAAGTGCAAACTACACGCTTCCAAGTGCGCGGGATAGCCATGCTAAAGGATAAAGAGGACAATGACGCGCAAGTCGTGCTTGTTGATACGCCTGGCATTTTCAAAGCAGGTGAAGATGACCGATTAGGCAGGTCAATGGTACATGCAGCGTGGAGCGGCGTAAGCGATTCCGATGCCACAATCCATGTTGTTGATGCGCCAGGTTATCTCCGTGTTCTAGATAAAGAACCTACAGCTCAAGATAAACGGGCCTTTACTGATACGGAGCGCGTTACGGCTGGGCTTAAAAAGCGTGAAGAAAAGATAGCTTTTTTAGCGCTCAACAAAATCGATGAAATTTCTCATGATCGTCTTCTGGACGTTATTGCGGCTTTCAAAGACCACGACATATATCGCGAAATATTCCTGATTTCCGCTTTAAATTATGATGGCATTGATGCCATAAAGCTTGTTGTCGCGAGGACTATGCCAACGGGACTCTTCTTGTTTCCTCCAGATCAGGCTGCTGATATTCCTTCGCGCCTCATGGCTGCCGAGATAACGCGTGAGAAGCTATTCTTACGTTTACACGATGAATTGCCCTATGCCTCAACAGTGGAAACTGAAAAGTGGACGCGTCAAAAAAACGGCGATATCCGAATTGACCAGATTATTTACGTAAAACGCACCTCCCAAAAACCTATCGTCCTAGGTAAGGGCGGACGAACTATTCGCGACATCGGCGCGTCCGCGCGTCAAGATATGCAGGACTGGCTTGGAACAAAAGTGCATTTGTTTCTTTTCGTGAAAGTTCGTGAAGGCTGGACAGATGACCGTGCACGTTATGCTGATAGTGGCCTTGAGTTTGATGTTTAAAACCGGTCACTTTTGATGGAGTGGGCGAGCGTAGGATATGTTTTGTCTGTTAAAAAACACGGCGAAACCTCTGCAATCATTGATGTTTTAACCCGCGACCAAGGGCGTCATGCAGGTCTTGTGCGCGGAGGCGTCAGCAAACGATTGCGTCCTATTTTGCAGCCCGGCAACAAAGTTCAAGTCGAATGGCATGCGCGTCTTTCTGAATATTTGGGGACTTTCAAAGTTGAAGCGCTAAGCGCGCGCGCCGCAGAGGTCATGGAAGATCGCCTCATGCTGTCTGCGCTGAATGCAATGACGGCTATGGCTAAGGAAACGCTTCCTGAACGCGAAGTTCACTCACGTGTCTATGATGCCTTTGAAATTTTGTTAAATAATCTGGATGATCCAGATATTTGGCCTGTGCTTTATGTGCAGTGGGAGGCGGGATTGTTGCAAGCTCTCGGATATGGTCTTGATTTTTCTGTGTGTGCCTCGACAGGCGCTAACGATCAGCTTACCCACGTTTCGCCGCGTTCCGGGCGCGCTGTAAGCGCGAGTGCAGCTGAACCTTATCTTGATAAGTTATTTGTTCTACCTGCTTTCATGATAGGCTCTCCAATGGCGACACCGATTGATATCGCGAATGGACTTAAGCTTACGGGTTACTTTTTGGAGACGCGTTTGCAGTGGGGTGTAAACCGTACTTTGCCTGAGGCTCGTGCACAGATGATTGCCCGTTTAGTTGAAGAAGGACGCGCCGTCTCCTTGGCCGCAAAAGGCTCTAACCACTAGAGTGTAGGAGACGAATCACTCCATTGGACTTTTATGACTGACACGACCACCAAAAACGGCGTCCCTGATGACGATTCTATCATTGAAGAGCATATTGATGACGCGCTTTCGACGCGTTACCTTGCATATGCACTTTCGACAATTACGCAGCGGGCTCTACCTGATGTACGCGACGGCTTGAAACCTGTGCATCGCCGTATTCTTTATGCGATGCGTCAGCTTAAGCTTAACCCAGAAAACGCCCATAAAAAATGCGCGCGCATCGTCGGAGATGTGATGGGGCAATATCACCCTCATGGCGACGCTTCAATTTATGATGCGCTTGTCAAGCTTTCTCAAAACTTCAGTGCCCGATACCCACTTGTCGATGGGCAAGGGAACTTCGGGAATATTGACGGCGATAGTGCGGCTGCCATGCGGTACACTGAAGCCAAGATGACGCTTGCTGGTGTCGCGTTGCTCGAAGGCATTGACGAAGATGCCGTTGATTTCATCGCCACTTACAATGAAGAGGATGAGGAACCTGTCGTTTTACCGGCGGGTTTTCCTAATCTTCTTGCAAATGGATCTCAAGGTATTGCCGTCGGTATGGCAACTTCTATTCCGCCGCATAATGCCGCTGAGATATGTGATGCAGCGCTGCATCTGATTAAGACGCCTAACGCGCGTATTGAAACGCTCATGAATTATGTAAAGGGGCCAGACTTTCCAACAGGCGGTATTATCACAGAGCCGCAAGAGAGCATGCTTGAAGCTTATAAAACCGGGCGAGGTGGTTTTAAGGTTCGTGCACGATGGCACATCGAAGAGCTACCCCGCGGGCTTTGGCAGGTTGTCGTTACAGAAATTCCTTATCAAGTTCAAAAGTCACGTCTCATCGAAAAACTTGCTGATATTATTGAGAGCAAAAAAGTGCCTTGGCTTGAAGATGTGCGTGATGAGTCTGCTGAAGATGTTCGTGTTATACTTGAGCCAAAGAGTAAAAATATTGATCCCGCGGCATTAATGGAAAGCTTATTCAAGGTGTCCGAACTTGAGAGCCGTACCTCAATCAATATGAATGTCTTAGACGCAACTAGAACGCCGCGCGTGATGAATTTACGTGAAGTGATTCAGGCTTTTCTCGATCATCGACGCGTCGTTTTACAGCGCCGCTCTCGTCAGCGCCTTAGCAAGATCATCGACCGTATGGAAATACTCGACGGTTATATGATTGCTTTCCTTAATATTGATGAGGTCATCCGCATAGTTCGTTTTGAAGACAAACCCAAAGAAGAGCTCATGAAGACTTTCAAGCTGACTGAGCGGCAGGCTGACGCAATCCTCAATATGCGTCTGAGAGCTTTGAATAAATTGCAAGAGCTAGAAATTAAAACTGAGAGTGACACCCTAGCAGCAGAAAAAGCTGAAATTGAGAGTCTTTTGGGGTCGGACTCAAAACAGTGGGATGTAATCGCGGTGCAAGTTAAAACCATACGTGATGCCTATGGACCTAAAACAGATATTGGAAAGCGGCGTTCAACCTTTGCTGAAGCACCAGATTTAGAAATCGACCTTGCGACCGCCTTTATCGTCAAGGAAGCTGTAACAGTAATCCTCTCAGAGAAAGGTTGGATTCGCGCGCTTAAGGGCAAAGTTGACGATTTGTCATCGGTTAAATTTAAAGATGGTGATGGGTTAGCTTTTGCAGTGCCGTGCGAAACGACGGATAAAATTATTTTGTTTGCGACAAATGGTAAGTTTTACACGTTAGGGGCTGATAAATTGCCTGGAGGTCGCGGTAACGGTGAGCCCGTGCGCCTAATGATAGATCTTGAAGATGATCATAAGCCTATCGGTATGTTTGTGCATGACGAGACTCGTGAACTTCTTCTCGCGAGTACAGATGGTTATGGTTTTAGAGTGTCTGAAGCCGACATCATTGCGTCAACACGTGGTGGGAAGCAGACCCTAAATGTCAAAGGCGATTCTGAGGCAGTGAGATGTGTTCAAGTTCTCGGAGATAAAGTTGCTGCAATTGGCGAGAATCGTAAAATTCTAATTTTTGATATTGAAGATTTGCCTATCATGTCACGCGGTAAAGGCGTTCGTATTCAAAAGTATAAGGATGGCGGTCTAGCAGATGTGATGACATTTAACGCAGAGGAGGGATTAACCTTTGTTGATAGTGCTAATCGCAAAAATTCTGTTACAGATTGGCAAGTGCTTGAAGGTAAGCGTGCGGGTGCGGGCCGCATGGCGCCAAGAGGATTTTCTCGTGGCGGCCGCTTTGCACCAGATCACCGTTTAAAATAGAGAAAATAAAACCTCTTGTTACTAAGGCTATTATACCGTTATTCTAACATTAGGTATTTTAGGGAGAAACCCAATGGAAGTCTTACTCGTTATTCTAGGCATTATTGTCGTTCTGGCCTTTATTATTATTGGCATTTACAACCGCTTGGTGGCTTTGCGCCAAACGTGTAATCAGGCTTGGTCCGATATTGAGGTTCAGTTAAAGCAGCGTCAAGATCTCGTTCCGCAGCTTGTAAATACAGTTAAAGGCTATGCTGCCCATGAGAAATCGACTTTTGAAGAAGTGATAAAAGCTCGTAATTCGGCTGTGAATGCCGGTAGCGTACAAGGCCAAGCCGCAGCTGAGGGCATGCTGTCCCAAGCCCTTGGAAAACTCTTCGCGCTCGCCGAAGCTTATCCAGATTTAAAAGCCAATCAGAATTTCTTGCAATTACAAGATCAACTCGCAGATATTGAAAACAAGATTGCTGCGTCTCGCCGTTTCTATAACAATGCTGTCGGTGAATATAACACTGGAATTGAACAGTTTCCTGCAAACCTTATAGCGGGCCCCTTCAACTTTATGGCGCGCGATTTCTTTGAAGCGCCGGAAGGTCGCGAAACGTTGCAAACACCTGTTGAGGTACAGTTTTAGTTTCTGAGGCACTCGCATGATGCAGGCTTACGGCCTTAAGACACATATTTGGAACAATAACCTGCGCAGTATATTGCTGCTCATATTGTTTCCAATGCTTTTGCTCGGTCTGGCCTATGCTGGAATGCTTATCTATTTCGGCCTGACATCCAATATGAGCCCAGGGCAGGGGCTTGTTTATGCGGCTGACTATATGCCTCGAGCGGCACCTGTAGCTCTCGGTGTTTCAGGTGCTTGGTTCACTGTGGCCTTTTTAGGACATCAAGCCATGATTGATAGGTCGACACAGGCCGTATCCGTCACTCCATCAGCAGAACCACGCGCTTACAGATTGCTAGAAAACCTCTGTATTTCGCGCGGTATTACTATGCCTAAGTTGAAAGTCATGAACACTAACATGATGAATGCTTATGCGAGCGGCATTAGGGACAGCAATTATACAATTACGCTGACAACTGGGCTTATGCAAAATCTTGATGATGAAGAGCTTGAAGCCGTTATCGCCCATGAACTGTCCCATATTGCTAATCGCGATGTAAGGCTCTTAATTATTGCCGTTATATTCGTCGGTATTTTTGCATTTGTTGGAGAAGGGATTGTACGCACAATGTTTCGTACAAATATGTCTCGCTCTACTCAGCAGCATCGTCGAAGCGGTGGCGGGCAAGCAGGGGCTCTAATATTTTTTGGCTTTGCGATTGTTGCGATTACCTATCTGCTCGCAATGCTGGTTCGTTTTTCGCTGTCTCGGCGTAGGGAATTTATGGCCGACGCTGGGGCTGTGGAATTAACTAAAAACCCAGACGCTATGATACGGGCTCTACAAAAAATATCGGGTAGGGCAGAACTTACGCATGTGCCCGCGGAAGTACGCGAAATGGCATTTGAAAATCCGCGAACAGGGTTTGCAGGTGTGTTTGCTACTCATCCGCCTATTGAGAAACGCATAGAAGCTCTTATGAAGTTTGGCGGCGGACGCCTTGGAACTCAAAGTCAGCCACGTAGTCGACAAGAGTTTGAGACAAAGCAGACGTCCACTCAAAAGAATAAACGGGGCGGCCCTTGGGAACGCCCTAGAACACGCAGCTAATATCATCTAAAGCCAATAGAATAAAATAAGAAACTAAGGACACCGTTATGACATTAACTAAACGCTTTCTAATTTCAGCAGCGACCGCTGTTTTGCTCACGGCCTGTGGAGGCGCAGATCTGAAATCCTCTGCGCCCGAAATTACGTTGCCTGATGGTATCAGTTTTGTTGAAAGAGTCGAAAAGACGGGTGATGAGCTTGTTATTCCGTATACAGAATACAAACTCGACAATGGTATGCGAATTATCTTGCACGAAGACAAATCTGATCCGCTGGTCCATGTTGACGTTACTTATCACGTTGGCTCCGGCCGAGAAGACATCGGTAAGTCTGGCTTCGCTCACTTTTTCGAACATATGATGTTCCAAGGTTCTGAAAATGTTGCGGATGAACAGCACTTCGCGCTTATTACCGAAAGTGGCGGCACACTAAACGGTACGACTAATACTGACCGCACAAATTATTTTGAAACTGTTCCTGCCAATCAGCTAGAAAAAATGCTGTGGCTAGAAGCCGATCGTATGGGATATTTTTTAAATGCTGTAACTCAAGAGAAGTTTGAAGTGCAGCGTGAGACTGTTAAGAATGAACGTGGTCAACGCGTAGATAATCGCCCCTACGGCCTTCTTGGTGAAAGAGTAGGCGAAGCCATGTACCCTGAAGGACATCCATACAGTTGGTCAGTTATCGGTTATCTTGAAGACTTGGACCGTGCCAATTTGACGGATTTGAAAAAGTTTTTCCTGCGCTGGTATGGACCTAATAATGCTGTCCTGACGATTGGCGGCGATTTTGACAAAGAGCAAACACTTCAATTGGTTAAGACTTATTTTGGTAATATACCAGCAGGGCCGGCAGTAGATGAGCCAACTGCCCCGCCAGTTGAACTTGACTCGGACCGTTATATTTCGCTCGAAGACAATGTTTCCTTGCCGCTTATTTATATGGCTTGGCCAACAGTTTCTGCATTTCATCCTGACGAAGCGCCGCTTGATGTGATGATGTCAGTCATGGGCGAAGGAAAAACATCGCTTCTTTATAAAAACCTTGAAAAATCAGGTCTCGCTGTCAATGCTTTTGCGGGTCACGCTTGCCGAGAACTCCATTGTCAATTTACTATGGGCGCTCTGCCAAATCCTGCAAAAGGTACGTCCCTTTCTGATCTTGAGAGGGTAATACGCGACTCACTAGTCGAGTTTGAGGAGCGCGGCGTTGAAGAAGATGATTTGATCCGCGTGAAAAGCGGTATTGTCTCCAATTTAATTTATGGTCTGGAGTCGACATCTGGAAAAGTGAGCCAGCTTGCATCTTACGCGACACTTCAAGATAATCCGAATGGTATAGGTGGTCAGGTTAAGCGTTATGAGAACGTCACAGCTGAAGACGTTATGCGTGTTTATAATAAATATATAAAGAACAAGCCTGCGGTTATTATGAGCATTGTACCCAAAGGCAAAGCTGACATGATTGCTGGGCCAGATACATGGTCTCGCTATGAGCGCAATATTCCTATCTTAGAAGATAATGATGAGTTTAGTTGGTCTTTGCCAGATGACGGTGATTTTGACCGCTCTATTGTTCCTCCTGCAGGTCCAAACCCAGTTATTAAAGTGCCAGAAATTTACAAAACGACCCTCTCGAATGGTATTGGAATTACTGGGGCGGTTAATGATGAGACGCCTACAACTTCTATACGTATCCAAATGAAGGTTGGGCAAACTCATGAGCCTTTAAATAAATTAGGTCTCGCCGCTAATCTTGCGCAATACCTTAACGATGCAGGTTCAACGGAATCTACGGCAGAGGAGCTGTCAAACCGCCTTGATAAATTAGGATCATCGGTATCATTTGGGGGAGGGGAAACTTACACGACACTCTTTATCCGTTCTTTGACAAAAAACCTGGACGAAACTGTAGAAATTGCATTTGAAAAACTACGTAAACCATCATTCGCGCAAGACGATTTTGAACGTTTAAAAGCGCAAACCCTTGAGGGCATTAAGCAATCTAAGAAGGATGCCGGCAGCCTTGCGTGGGGAGCATTTAACCGTGCGATGTATGGTGATAACAATCCTGTATCATGGGACGGTAGCGGCACATTAGAGACCGTAGAGAATACCACGATTGAGGATTATAAAGCATTTTATGAGCGTAATTATTCACCAAATATAGCCTCAATTATGGCTGTTAGCAACTTGGACCAGGCGGGCGTTAAAAAGGCGATGGCTCCGTTCTCGAAATGGTCTGGAAACAATGTCACAACTGTGTCTGATAAACCTTATCCTGTATTACAAACTGGAACGCTTTATTTCATAGATAAGGATGAGGCCGCTCAATCTGAAATTCGTATTGGCAAACGTGCTTTGCCTTATGATGCAACAGGAGAGTTTTACAAAGCCGGGCTTATGAATTATACTCTCGGCGGTGCCTTCAACAGTCGAATTAACCTAAACCTGCGTGAAGATAAGGGTTACACATACGGTGCGCGTTCATTTTTTGACGGTGAAGATGTTCGCGGAAGCTATGTCGCTTCCGCTGCTGTTAAAAAAGATAAAACAGCAGAATCGATTGTTGAGTTTGTCAAAGAAATTGAAGGTTATTATCAGAATGGTATCACTAATGATGAATTAGCCTTCACAAAATCGGCTATCGGTCAACGTGATGCTCGCGCTTATGAAACACCAAGACAAAAACTTGGTTTTATATCGCGCATGGTGAATTACAATTTAGATCCAAGCTTTGTAGACAAGCAGAGTGAAATTCTTGAAGATTTTACTAAAGCCAAATCTGATGCACTTGCGAAAAAACACCTTAATATTGAAGATATGATTATGGTTGTCGTTGGTGATAAAGATGCGATTATGGACGATGTAAAAGCGCTTGGTTACCCCGTGATAGAACTTGATGTAAATGGGAATCCAATTCAGTAATGCCCACAGAGAAAGTTACATTCGAAGGTGCTTTTGGCGATAAACTTTCAGCTAAAATTGACTACCCCAAAGAAGGACTTAAAGGCTGGGCATTATTTGCCCACGGGTTTTCAATTGGGAAAGACCTTAAGCCAATCCGTACAATATCGCAGACCTTAGTTGACGAAGGTTATGGTATGTTGCGGTTTGACTTTACTGGGCTTGGGGAGTCGGAAGGCGACTTCTCTGAAACTAATTTTAGCTCTAATTGCGAAGATTTGAGGCGAGCCGCTTTCTTTTTACGTGATAATTATGAGGGACCTAAAATTCTCATCGGTCATAGTTTCGGAGGAACAGCGTCATTAAAGGTAGTCGATGAACTTCCTGCAGTTGGCGCGATTGCAACGATAGGCTCGCCCTGTGATACGACTCACATTGTCCATCAATTTGCCGACCAACTCTCGGAGATTGAGGACGAAGGCGAAGCCAAAGTTCTGCTTGGCGGGCGTCCTTTCGTCATAAAGGAGCAATTTCTCGACGATATTGGTAACCAAGATATTGCAGCGGAAATTGCGGATATGGGAAAGCCATTGATGATATTCCATTCTCCTCAAGATGCGATGGTCGGGATACAAAATGCGGCGCACATTTATGGTAAAGCCAGACATCCTAAGAGCTTCGTGAGTCTTGACGGAGCGGACCACCTTCTTCTCAAAAACCCAAAAGATGCTGAATATGTCGCGCGAGTATTAGCCGCCTGGGCAGGGCGGTATGTTTAAAATATGAGCATCCGTCTCTTATTATTTGATTTATAATGACGCTGAGATGTTAATTGGTTGAGCTTAATTCTTATGGAACTTCATGGCCGTTTGCTAGTTCATAAAGTTCGAACCAAGTCTCTCTGTCAAGTGTATTTACTCTGTTTTTGTGTCTCTCAGGCTTCGCTGAGTAGTTTTTTATGGACTATAGATCCTACCCTCACCGAGACGTGAGAGCACCTTAAAAAGCCCGTTTTTGCTTTAATTTAGTATTTCACACTGTTGCACAGCAGGAGAGAAATAAGTTTTCTTGAAGACTTCCATTGTTCCTTTAATTCGGAACGTGTCGCCTTTGTCCAAGTCAATAGCTTTGTCTTCGGAAGTTGAGCCTTGTTCAATGTTGCAAACCAGCATCCATGAACTTGAGAGTTCACCTGAAGCCGTATCAACTACTTTAGGGCCGTCCAAATTGATAAAAATTCGTCCGTCTCTATGCTCGCCAACTCTATGCACCTTGGCTTCACCTATCACAATTTTGCCGTCATACTTCTTGCGAAGTCGTAATTGGTTCGACTTATAGAGTTCGCCTAGTTCATAGAAATTCACCTCGGACGTATCACCAGAAGGGGTTACATCTACATTCTCGGATTTTCTAAAAGGCTCGACCAGTTTCATAAACTGCGTATTTTCAGATAAGTGCGACTTCGAATAATCAAGTAATGTAATCGCTTTTTGCATTTTATCGTTATCACGATACGGCAGCGCTTCTGTTGCTATCAGACCACCCATAAATTTTGCATAGGTTGAACGATCAACTGTATTAGTTGAAACGCTATAGCAATGACCGAATGCCCCTAGCAGTGATGTGGCCTTGCCTGCAGCTAAGGATTTATCACCACGGTTGAGCATACCAACAATTTCATTTTGTTTGACGGTAAACGCCTCTTTCAGAGCCGAGCCCGTCAACGCTTGTTGGTTGCGATCTAAACAGGTGTTGATTGCAAGTGCATTAAAGCTTGAGCCATAATTATCGAGAATGCTTGTAGCATCGGATTCCGTTATAGGTTGCGCCACGGCCACAACGCTAAAACTCGTCGCGACTAATAGGGCGGCAATAGATTTGTAAAACACAATTTCCACTTTCTTAGTTAGCTATATTCCTGTTCTGTTCT
>CAZFWZ010000035.1:0-2585 GCA_964522765.1 uncultured Caulobacterales bacterium
ACTAGGCCTTGGACGCCTGCGACATACCAAGGTACAAGAAGTAAACTAGCGAATAGGGCAAAAGAACTGGAGCTGTCATATCGAGGGCGCTCGAATTCATCAAAACGTATCCAGTTATAAACGAGTAAAGTCATTAGAAAAACGGCCACCAAAACTATTAGGGTTACAGGGGCCTCTTCAATTTTATTTAAAACTGAGGTTTCAGGGTTTTTAGCTTGGGCAGCTCCGAGATATACTCCTATGATGGCTGCTGGAATAACAACAACAAGTATAAACCACAAACGTTGTATATTTCGATTTTTAAGAACTGTCGTTCCTACTTTAGCTTTCTCACTCATGATGGTCGTCCTCGAATATATCTTCTACAGGTTTTTGAAATAACCGGCTTATTTTAAATGCTAAAGATAATGACGGGTCATGCTTTCCTGTCTCTATCGCATTGACGGCTTGTCGCGACACACCCAACCTCCCGGCAAGTTCTGCCTGACTCCAGCTCTTTTCAGCTCGTAAAATTTTTAATTTTGTTTTCATATAACAATCTGACTTGTAATGTTAACATTACAAATAGACAAGTAAACCTTACATTATGACATGTCAAGTAGACTTTTTACTGATTCAATGCTGAGTGCACAAGAAAGCCACGCGGTCACCTCATCATTCGAAAAACAATGAAACCCCTCAGAAACTAAGCTATGAATGAGTGATAAATCGTGACATCAGAGACTGCCCCGTGAAAAATCCGGTGCAGAAAAACTCATCACAACAAGTTAACGTGACAGAGCCGTTTCGCAATCATTTAAACGAGGTCTGCGACATGAGCGGCAAGTTCACCGTACCCCACAGGCCGATGCTCGAACTCTAGCTCTAAATAGTATGCCGCATTTTTGGCGGCCATCACAAGCTCATCTGTCGGAGCTTGAGATATATAAACGAGCCGTTTATAATGCTCAAAATATGTAGCCTTAAGATTGGGATATCGGTCGAGCCCCATACCTTTGACAATCAGGGTCTTAAAATGGCGCGCAAGATAATCCGTTAAGAAGAAACTGCCTAATTCCTCCTCCATCATCGCATCAAATTCGGTCAACCCTGCATAGAAGGCATAGCAGTGCGCCCCTGGCAGACGCTCCGTCTTTGGGTAATCTTCCATCATCCGGTCCAAACCACCGCCTGTGCCGCAATCACCATAGCCAATCAATATGCGGTCATAGTCTTTTCTCATATCCTTGAGAATTGCTTCAATCCCAGGCACGATTTTCTCTGGGAAATTATGGTAATCAGCAGGCAGGCATTTCAAATCAAATACGCCGTCAGCCATGTGCAAAGCATCTTTCAGCGCCAATATTTCTTTAGCCAAGGCCCCACAAGCAATAACGAGCGTTTTATGGTGAAAGACTGTCATAGCTTAAACTAACATGTTTATAGCCGCTATTGCTAGCTCCACGGCTATGTCACGACAGGAGACAATACGGTTGAGTAAGTCCGAACAGTTATCTCTCGACCAAATTAGTTGGCGTTAACATTACATTGTCCTTTTTTGCGTATCGTTTTGACACAAAGCGGTACTAACGTCCGAAAATTGGGGAATTAAGGAAGATGAGTATATCAAAAAAAGTAACTACTCTGCTGGGCAAGAGTCTAGGCTCTAAAGGTGATAACACAATACATTTGGGTCAAGTTCTAGCGCCGCATGGGAGTCCACAAACAAATTCTAATAGTCCTACACAAGAAACTCTGAATTCATCGCCCCTATCAGAAACTGAATCAGCACTAAGTATAGATGGACACAAGCCTTCAGTTTTAGATCTTGATTTTATGAAATCCTCACTCGACGAAATAGATATGATACAAGATCAAAATCAATCCATTGAAAAAGCTGACACCCCAGCGCAAGAGCTTCCCTTTCAAATGATAGATGAAACTAGCCTTGAAGGTTTGGAGATTGAGGACACTGAAGGTTTGAATACTGTTTCCAGCCATGAAACAAACTTGGTTGAACACACTATTTCCAAAGCTATTTTACCACCTAAGCCCCAAAAGGTCATAGCGTATGATGAAAGAGATATTGCACTTGCACTCGGCACAAGCGGTTATTGGTCCTATTCCTTTAAGACTGGGAAATCTGTTTTAAGCGAGTATATAACTGAAAAACTTTCCGATGAAGAAATTTCACAGGTCGAAACTCAAGGCTTAATCTCCATTATTCACCCAGACGATATCGAGCGAGTTCAACACGAATTTGATATGGCCGTAACCTCTCGAACCAGAATGGATTGTGAATTCAAACTTATCCTCAAACAGGAGACGGACGTAGTAATAAGAATGATAGGCGAGGCTAAAATATCGCCATTATCTAACGAACCAGACGTATTCATAGCCTTCCTAAACGACATTACGAAAGACGTGCAACGCGAACAGGAGTTTTTCGCTCTTAAGGAACTATCGCAAAACAAAAGTACATTTCTCGCGCGTATGAGTCACGAAATCAAAACGCCTCTAAATGCTATTGTCGGTATGACAGAGGCCCTTCGTGATGAAGTGGATAACGACGAAGCGCGTGAAACAGCCAGTTTTATCGCAGACGC
>CAZFWZ010000035.1:2685-23928 GCA_964522765.1 uncultured Caulobacterales bacterium
AACACCCCGCGATTACTTGTTGCTGTTCGCGATACCGGCATTGGCATGTCCGCTGAGGCAATAAAAAATGTATTTAAGCCCTTCAAACAAGGCGATACAACAATCCTGCGCCGTTTTGGCGGCTCTGGTTTAGGCATGTCGATCACGCAACATATTATAAATGCTATGGACGGCAACATTAAGATACAAAGCGCCGAGGACGAAGGCTCCACGATAGCGATTACAATTCCATTGCGCGTTGCGGAGGCGGTTGATGTCAAATCTCCTGCATTAGTGGCTCCTGTTCGAGAAACCCCAAAACCTCTAGCCCCACAACAACTTCCAAAAGTTGCAAGCGACTACAGCTCTCCACACACCCTTACCGCTGAAACGTTTCATAAGGAAACGCCGCCAGTCGTAGAAAAGCAAGATATAACCGAAGATATCGTTCGGAAAAATGTTCCCATCATCCCAAGTGATTATAGCGGATTTCGCGTTCTAGTCGTGGAAGACAACCCTATCAATCAAGCCGTTGTTAAAAAGCTCCTGAGCAAACACATAACAGCTATGGAATTTGCATTCCATGGAGAAGAGGCCATACAAATTCTAGAAACGCAGAACTTTGACGTAATACTTATGGATATCCATATGCCCATTAAGGACGGAATTGAAACGACTCTAGAAATTCGTAATAGCGGTAAAGCTTGGGCAGATACTGTTATTGTGGCATTGACTGCAGATCCGGACTATCAACAGAAACGCGTATGCATGAACATTGGTATGAACGACGCTCTGTCTAAGCCTGTTAAACGCCAAGATTTGTTAGATGTTATGCAACGCGTTCTTAATGAACGCCGAGAAAATGAAGCTTCAACAGCCCTAAGCGCCTAAATTCATATTTAACACTTTGAGGGCACAAAGATTACAATGAATATTGATAAACCACATACTTTTCTACGCGATTTTGAGATTGCTGATATAGATGCAAAGACGGCTCAAATAGTTAGAAATATGGAGGTAATTAATGATTCCTGCATCATATTGATCTGTGAAAATGAAAAACTAAAATATTACAACTCACGCGCTACAGACTTATTCGAACTCGACGCAGGTTTAAGAGCCGAAAACTTAGACATATTTGATTTACTTCGGCATCTAGCAGAGCGTGGAGATTTTGGCCCTGGCGACCCAGACCAATTCATAGCGATGGCAAAGAACCTAATTCAGCAAAGAGGTTCTGAAAACGGCAGTTTTGGTCAAACTTACCTGACTATGCCGTCTGGAAATGTTTTAAGGGCACAGCTGTGTCGCAACGCTGATGGAACAATTACACTCTCAGCCTATGATGTTTCTGACCAGAAACGTAAAGAAAACATGTTAGAAATGGCTTTAAGTATCGGCTTAGCGGGCTATTTAATGGTTGACAAAACAACCCAAAAATCTCGCGTAATGAGCCGGTACATGTCCAATATGTTTACCTCAGAAGAAATGCAAGCAATTGAGACATCAGGTCTATACACGCTGTTTCATCCAGACGATCTAGCTCGGGCAGACGAAATGTGGGAAAACGTCACAGAAACAGGTGAAACAGAACGCGGAACGCTGCGTGTAATGACTCAAAAAGAGGGCATGAGATGGCTTAATTTCGTGCTTACACCTGAATCTACGGTCCAGAATTGTAACCGTATACTCGTCTTTTTTAATGACGTGACAGATAATGTGCGTCAGCAAGAAAGTCTCCGTCAAGCTAAGATATTGGCAGAACAGAGTCTATCATCCAAACAGACGTTTCTTACGAGCTTGAGCCATGAAATTCGTACCCCCATGAACGCTGTAATCGGCATGACAGATGCACTAATTCAGCACCATGCCGACCCAAAAATAGCGCCTGAATTAGATCTTATTCAAAAATCGGCGAACAGTATTCTTAAAATGCTCGATGAAACTTTAACCCATTCTCGCCTCGATACAGACAGTTATGTACTCGACCCTATGCCCGCGAGTCCGGCTGAAGTTGTACGGCATGTTTGCGCCATTTGGGAGCAACAAGCCCTCAAAAACAACAGTAAAATAAGATGTATCATAAAAGATACCGTGCCACAGACTGTTCTCTTCGATAAATTCCGATATGAACAATGTGTCAACAATTTACTCTCAAACGCCGTAAAGTTTACTAAAGACGGAACAATAGATGTTATTCTAACTGTGGTGACGAAAGAGGCTAACCCGCAGTTAGTGCTCGCCATAAAGGACACAGGTATAGGTATGACTGCGGAACAGCAAGAGACTATTTTTGAGGCCTACACCCAGGCAGACAAATCTATTTCGAGCCGCTTTGGAGGCACTGGCCTTGGCATGAACATTACCAAGCAAATTGTTGAACGCATGGAAGGTAAAGTAACTGTTCGGTCTGAACTTGGGTCAGGTTCGATGTTCGTCATAAGCGTTCCTCTCATCGCTGTTGAAGGCGAAAACACAGTAGAACCCGAAGTTGCTCTTGAGCAAGAATTACTCACTGAGCAGGTTCCAGACACGGCGCAAATTATAGCTCCTACTCCAAGCCCTGCCCTAGATACAGTTCCTATCCAAACTACGGACCCAGTCTCAAGCCAAGCCGAACCGGTTGATACCATTCAAATAACGCGCGAGGGAGAACCAGCAACATCGCAGAACTTAATTGACGAAATGTTAGTTCAAGCCGAGCCTGAAGTCACAGCCTATTCAGCTCTAAGAATTCTAGTCGTTGATGATAATCCAACAAACCACTTGGTTGTAAAATCTCTGCTGACGTCCGTTGTTGCGGATATTATCCTCGCAAGCAATGGACAGGAGGCCCTAGAAATACTGGACACGACCCCAATTGATATAGTCCTAATGGATATTCACATGCCCATTATGGATGGTATTGAATGTACGCTGTCCATTCGCAGCAGTGATAAGCCTTGGAAAGATGTCCTCATTATCGCCCTAACGGCTGATCCTCAATATCAACAAATCAAACTATGTAAGAACATCGGCATGGACGAAGCTCTTGCAAAACCCGTGCGCCTAAATGATCTATTAGGCGCAATTGATCAGGTTTTATCCACGGCGAATTCTATCAATGATGAAAATATGGTTGTCGCATAGCGGCAAGCTACGTACTCTTAAATTCAATTTGGCTTTTAACTTGTTTCCGACTATCCCTAAGTGACATATCTAAACTTGGAGTTTTTATGTCGCCCCATTCTTTGAATACGCTAAACACCTCAATTTCCAAGGCTGTTCTTATCTTCACGGCAGCGTTGATAGGAGGGTGTGCTCAATCTAAAACCTCTTCGGCCCCAACCACAACAAACCAAGCTGATTGGTGTTTGTCGGGGGGAACGATTTACACCGCTCTTGATGTCAATCCAACTGTTGCAGCAGTTGCCGTTAAAAACGGCGAGATCACTTATGCCGGCCATGCGCATGACGACTGGTGCGTAGAAAATGCTGGCGCGAACGCACGCTTAATCGACCTTAAGGGTGCTACAGCCTATCCTGGCTTCACAGATGCGCATGGACATTTACTCGGCATAGGCCTTCGCGAAATGACGCTTAATCTTGAAGGCACAAAATCCATCACAGAATTACAAGAGCGCGTTAAAGCCGACGTTGATAAAACGCCAACAGGTCAAACTGTATATGGTCGCGGCTGGATTGAAACTCATTGGCCAGAAAAGCGCTTTCCAAACAAACGAGACCTTGATGCCATCGCACCTAATAACCCCGTTATACTGACGCGCGCCGATGGTCACGCAGCAGTCGTGAATACCGCGGCTCTAGACGCTGCTGGTATAACACGCGAAACGAAAGCCCCATTTGGCGGCGATATCCTTAAAGGCGCTGATGGAGAACCTACGGGCATGCTGATTGACCGCGCCGAAGACCTCGTCTCTAGCCTTGTTCAAGACGTCACGCCTGAGCGCAAAGAAGCCGCCTATATTAAGGGTGCCGCGCTTTACGCGAGCCGCGGCTGGACAAACATTCATTCCATGTCCGTAAACCCTGATGACACGGCCTTGTTAGAGCGCTTAGCTTCAGAGGGCAAAATTGGCATCCGCGTTTATAATTCTATCGATTATAAGGATGGCTCCAAGATGAGCGACATGTGGACAGCGCCCGTAGTTGACAGCAAGCTCATTACAACGCGCGCCATAAAACTGTATAGCGACGGCGCGCTAGGCTCTCGCGGGGCGGCTCTGATAGAACCCTATGACGATGATCCGAAAAATGAAGGCCTCGTCATGCTAACACATGACACAATTATGCCAATCTTAGACGAAGCTCTACGCGAAGGCATTCAAATCAATACTCACGCTATTGGTGACCGCGCTAACCGTCTTGTACTCAGCTGGTTTGAAGAGGCAATGAACAATATCCCTGCCGCGGAGCGAAAAACCGCTGAGCCGCGCTGGCGCATAGAACATTCACAAATCATCAATATAGACGACATTCCGCGTTTCGTTGAGCTTGGCGTTATCCCTTCAATGCAGCCATCGCACGCGATTGGTGATTTGCATTTTGCAGAGAAGCGCATTGGCAAAAACCGTCTCAAAGGCGGCTATGCGTGGCGCTCACTTATTGACAGCGGTGCTAAAATTGCGGGCGGCACAGATGCCCCCGTCGAGGTCGGCGACCCCCGCATTGAGTTTTATGCGGCGATGGTCCGCAAAGACCAAGACGGTTATTCAAATGAAGCTTGGTATCCAAACCAGAAAGTCACACCACAGGAAGCGCTTAAAATGTTCACCGCGTGGGCAGCAGAAGCCGCTTTTGAAGAGAAGAAGCTTGGAACAATTGAAGTTGGCAAACGAGCTGACTTTACTGTGCTTGACCGCGATATTCTGACCGCAGCTCCGCAAGATATTCTCACGGCAAAACCCCTAATGACAATTGTTGATGGCGAGATAATATTTGACGCGAAATAGACAGGCTTAAGATATCCTCAACGGGTCCTAATCTCGAAAGTTTTGAAACTGCACGGGTTGATCAAGACCTAATTCGCGGATGAACTGCATAGCGGCCTGTAAATCGTCACGCTTCTTGCCTGACACGCGGAGTTCTTCCCCTTGTATAGCGACTTGGACTTTCATCTTAGCGCCTTTGATATCTTTAACGATTTTCTTCGCGAGTTCTTTTTCAAGGCCTTGTTTAATAACAATTTTTTGTCGCACGGCCATACCCGTTGCAGGCTCAACTTTTTGTTCGTCGAGCATACCAGGTTCAATTCCGCGCTTTTGCATATTGCCTCGAATAATTTCCTGCATCTGCCTGAGCTTAAGTTCGTCATCCGCAAACACTGTCAGCACACCGTCTTTATGCTCAAGGGTCGATTTGGACCCCTTAAAATCGTAACGCGTGGAAATTTCGCGTGTTACGTTCTGAACGGCATTGTCGACCTCGGCGAGATCGGCTTCGGAGACGACATCAAATGACGGCATAGTTTGCTCTCTACTAAATCTTTTGGTTGGTATATCCGCGGAGCTCGCGGCGCGCAACCTGTCTGCGGTGCACAGCATCTGGGCCGTCCGCAAAACGCAATGTACGTTGCCCTTGCCACATGCCCGACAGCGGTGTGTCCTGAGATACGCCAGTTCCGCCATACATTTGCATCGCTTGATCAATAACTTCCAAAGACATACGAGGCGCTTCGACTTTGATCATAGATATCCAAGGCGCGGCATCACGCTTAGACATCGTGTCCATAGCCCAAGCCGCTTTAAGGCAAAGCAATCTAGCTTGTTCAATTTTAATTCGGCTTTCGGCAATAATATCAAAGTTCGCGCCAAGAAAGGCGAGTTGTTTCCCAAAAGCTTCACGCTTCAAAGACCGTTCACATAAGAGCTGCAAAGCTTTCTCAGCCTGACCAATAGAGCGCATACAGTGGTGAATACGGCCCGGCCCGAGACGCCCTTGGCTCACTTCAAAGCCTGCGCCCTCACCGATGAGAAGCGCGTCTGCCGGAATACGGACATCCGTGAAACGAATATGCATATGGCCGTGCGGTGCATCATCATGCCCAAAAACCATCATCGGGCGTAAAATTTCAATCCCAGCGGTCTCAGCATCCACGACAAACATTGAATGTTGTCGGTGCTTTTTACGGTCTTCATCAGGCGTTTTTGCCATGAGGATATAGACCTTACAGCGCGGATCACCTGCGCCAGAGGACCAATATTTCTCGCCGTTTAGCACCCATTCATCGCCGTCTTTAACAGCCGAAAACTCAAGGTTAATCGCATCAGACGAAGCGATGTCAGGTTCGGTCATAAGATAGGCAGAGCGAATTTTTCCCTCTAGCAAAGGCTTGAGCCATTTCTTTTTATGACCATCAGTACCGTAACGTTCGAGCACCTCCATATTACCCGTATCTGGCGCGGAGCAATTCATGGCTTCGGACGCCATATGTACCCAGCCAAGTTCTTCAGCGACATAGGCATATTCCACAGTCGAAAGGCCATAGCCTTCATCGGAGTCAGTTAGCCAGAAATTCCAAAGCCCCCGCTTGCGCGCTTCAGCTTTCATTGTCTCCAAAATTTCAGTTTGGCGATCTGAATAAGCGAAACGTCCGCCTTTCGCTGTCCCAATTAAGCTATGAAATTCCTCGTCCAGAGGGGCAACATAGTTGCGAGCAAAGTCGCGGATTTTTTCGACAAGCGGTTTGACCCGCTCGCTCATACCTAGGTCCATGTCAGCCATCTTATATTCCTTTCGCTTTTGCGATTTGTTCCATGTGATAATGCGCATCGCCGAAGAGCTCCTGCGCCACACGAATGCGTTTCATGTAAAGTCCAATATCATATTCATCCGTCATGCCGACGCCGCCAAACATCTGCACGCCTTCTTGCGAGGCAAGCTTAGCAACCGAGCCAATCTTGGCCTTAGCCATAGAGACAACGAGATCAGCATCAGGCGCATTTTCGTCCAACGCCGAGAGAGATGCGAGCATAGCAGAACGAGCAATCTCAAGTTCTGAATAGAGATGAGAACTTCTGTGTTGCAACGCCTGAAAACGTCCAATTTCTGTGCCAAATTGCTTGCGCTCGCGGATGTAATCCGTTGTATCTTCAAAGGCTTTTGACGAAGCCCCGACAAGTTCTGCCCCGACGACAGCGCGTCCAGCGTTGAGCACATGTGCGAGCACATCTGCGCCGCCGTCCACCTCTCCGATTACTGCGTCAGCCGTAACTTCGACATCATCAAATGTTAGGCGCGCCGCATTGCGGCTATCAATCATATCTGTCCGTTCAGTCGTCAGGCCGTTAGATTTCGGATCAACGAGAAATAGCGTAACGCCTTCCCCTGTATTGGCAGCGACAATAAATTGGTCCGCAACATGACCATCCACAACCATGGCTTTGCTACCGCTAATCTTAAATCCATTTCCAGAGCGCTCTGCCTTTGTTTCAACTTTAGAAGGGTTATGTTTGCGGCCTTCATCGACGGCGAGCGCCATAATGGCTTTGCCAGCAGAAATCTTCGTCAGCCATTCTGATTTTTGAGAGGCTGACCCAGCTTTGCCTAGCGCCGTTGCCGCAAGAACCGATGTTGAGAGAAACGGTGTTGCCGCAAGGTTACGGCCCATTTGCTCAGCGAGCAATCCCGCCGCGACAAAACCCATATCGACGCCGCCATGATCTTCACCGACAAGAACACCAGCAAAACCCATGTCGGCCATTTCGGACCAAAGGGCACGATCAAAACCAGTTGCGTCATTGCTATCGCGCAGCTTACGCATTGCAGAAACGGGAGATTTACTACCTACGAAACCTTCAGCAGCTTCCCTGAGCATTTTCTCGTCTTCGTTAAGTACTAATGCCATGATCTAAGCTCCCGGAAGCTGGAGAATATGTTTTGAGATGATATTGAGCTGCACCTCGGATGTGCCGCCCTCAATCGAATTACCTTTGGTACGAAGCCATTGACGCGCGACGCCGCCCTCACCTTCCCATTCAAGACCCTCATGCCCTGCGGCGTCCATCATGAGCTCTAGGCGGCGCTTGTTAAGCTCTGTGCCGTAATATTTAAGCATGGAACTATCTGCGCCAAGGCTTGCACCAGCTTTAGCCTCGCCAAGTTTTCTTTTAAGCGTCTGACCAAAAGCCCAAGCATCTATTTCGGCTTCGATGACCTGTGTACGCAGCATAGGGTCGGCAAGCTTTCCATCCTCTAATCCAATCATACCTGCAGCAATTTCAGAAAGTGGACGCGTCACATCCTGCCCCTGCCCGCCAATCATTTCGCGCTCATGGGTCAGAAGGTATTTCGCAATCGACCAGCCTTTATTTAGCTCGCCGACGAGTTGGTCTTTTCGGACTTTAACGTCTTCAAAGAATGTTTCGCAAAACGGAGATTTACCAGAAATAAGTTTAATCGGGCGGGCTTCGACGCCCGGCGTTGCCATATCAAATAATACAAAACTTATACCTTCATGCTTTTTGGCTTTAGGGTCAGTACGCACAAGGCAGAAAATCCAGTCCGCTTTGTCGGCATAAGACGTCCAAACCTTCTGGCCATTAACAAGGAAATGGTCGCCTTTATCTTCGCATTTTGTAGCCAAAGCCGCGAGGTCTGATCCAGCACTTGGTTCTGAATAACCTTGGCACCAACGAATTTCACCGCGCACTATGGGTGGTAAATGCTCTTGTTTTTGCGCTTCATTCCCAAACTTAAGCAGCGCAGGACCAAGCATCCAAATGCCAAAAGAGGCCAGCGGAATACGGGCATTGATACGTGCCATTTCTTTGGCAAGAATTTTTGCCTCAGGCTTAGACAGGCCGCCTCCGCCATATTCTTTGGGCCAAGTCGGCGTTGTCCAACCCCTTTCGGCCATACGCTCCAGCCAGAGCTTTTGCGCCTCATTTTTAAATTTAAACCCGCGGCCACCCCAACAGAGGTCTTCATCCCCTTTGATGGGTTCACGCATTTCAGCGGGGCAATTGGCTTCGAGCCATTTGCGAGTTTCTTTTTGGAATGCCTCTAACTCACTCATATTCGTTTCCTACAACTTATCTGTTTTAATTTTATGCCGCGCTAACTCGCCAAGCGCGTCGACCATTTGGCCGTAATCTTTGAACCGAGCATTATCCGTTTGTCCGTGATAATATCGGTAATAAATCTGCTGAATAATGACGGCCAATCTGAAAATTCCGTAGACATAATAGAACTGAAATCCAGAAACATCCGCACCAGATTTTGCCGCATAAAACTCAAGAATCTCTTGGCGTGTCATCATGCCAGGCGCTTTGCTCGGTTGTCTAACCATCATATGCATAAAGGCCGGATCGTCGGCCTGAATCCAGTAAGCCAATGTGTTACCTAGATCCATCATCGGGTCGCCCAGCGCTGAAATTTCCCAATCAAGTATGGCTTCAATTTTCGTCGGGTCGTCCTTATTAAGGATGCAATTATCTATACGGAAGTCACCGTGAACAACAGCAGCGCCTCGCTCAGTTTCCGGCATATTTTCTTCAAGCCAATCACGGACATCATCAAATTTCTGAACGTCATCCGTCCACGCTTTTTCATATCGGCGATTCCAACCTAAAATCTGGCGGCTTACATAACCTTCGGGTTTACCGAAATCACCAAGGCCGATGGCTTTGTAATCCACGCTGTGTAGATCAACGAGTTTAGTAAAAAACTCCTCACAAAGCGCACGCGTTTCAGTCTTTCCCCATCCCCAGTCTTTTGGAATATCATTATGGATAAGATGGCCTTCGGTACGGTCCATGACGTAGAACTCTGCGCCGATAATGCTCTCATCATCTGTGTAATAAAGCGTCTTTGGCACAGCCGAAAAAGCGGGCTCAAGCTCGGTCATAATGCGGTATTCGCGATGCATATCATGCCCAGATTTAGGCCGCGTTCCAGTAGGCGGACGGCGCAGCACCAGACTTCGGTCAGGATAATCCAGTGCATAGGTCAGGTTAGACGCCCCGCTAGGATATTGTTTCACCGTGGGCAAGCCCGATAGACCTGACACATTTTTTTTCAATACAGCATCAACCGCTGAAACATCTAACTCATCGCCCTTTCGAACCTCGACAGCTGCATTTTCTGAACCCATTAGATTATAGCTCCGCCGTCCACGACCATCCCTTGGCCTGTAAAATAGCTAGCCTCGTCGCTGACCATAAAGAGAACGGAACCAACCATTTCTTCAGGCTGCGCCATGCGAGAAATAGCAAGGTTTTCTTGCATATATTTATCCATGCCCGGCATGTCTTTTAGCCCTGCTGCGAGTTTTGTATCTGTAAATCCGGGCAAGAGCGCATTTACGCGAATCCCTTGATTGCCATATTCTTTGGCGAACCCTTTCGTCATATTGATGACGGCTGCCTTGGTCATGCCGTAGACAACGCGCATCTGGCCGGGCTGAATACCATCAATAGAGGCGACATTCACCACAGAGCCGCCGCCATTTTTCAGCATAAGCGGAATGGATTTCGCCGTCAGATAAAACGGACCTTTGACATTCACATCCATTGTTTTGTCATAAGCGCCTTCAGGCGTGCCATGAGCGGGACCAAAATAAGGGTTAGTCGCGCCGTTATTGATGAGTATATCAAGACGGCCATGTTCTTTTTCAATTGCAGCCAAACATGTATCGTGATCCGCGAGCTCGCCAAGGTGCAGCGTCATCGCGCTGGCATTTCCGCCTTTGGCTTTAATCGCGTCGGCGACCTTAGCACAATCGGCGACCTTGCGACTTGTGCAAATGACGGTAGCGCCATGTTCAGACAGCCCATGCGCAATGGCTTCGCCAATACCGCGGCTCGCGCCTGCCACTAAGGCTACTTTACCTGTAAGATTAAATCTGGACATCTGTCTCTCCTAGCTTTTGAGCGGCAGGGTTTCTGCCTTTAATTTTGATTTTAGTTTTGCCATGCCCGCGATATAGGCGTCCACATCCGTTGCGCGGTGCTTGAAATAATCGCCAACAACAGGATGCGGCAGCACAAGGAAACGGTTTTCTTCTATTGCTAATTTTAAAGCATTGGCGACATCTGACGGCTCTAAAAATCCGTCAGGGCTGTTTTCCGCCATAGCGAAGCCCTTTGTCATATTTGTACGCACATATTGTGGGCAAATGCAGTTTACTTTCACGCCTTGATGGGCATGCTCAAACGCGACTTGTTCGGCAAAGGCTTCAACTGCATGTTTAGTTGCCGTGTAGGACGCGCTGCCGATTTGCGCCATAAGGCCAGCGGCAGAGGCCGTAACAACAAGGCGCCCCTCACCCCGCTCTTTCCACTGCGGCAACAACGTACGAGCCGCCCATACACTTTGCATCACATTGATCTTCCAGCTCGACTCCCACGCCTCATTACTGGCGCCGGCGGCATGGTTCTCATCCCCATAACCAACACCCGCATTGGCAACAAATATGTCTACAGGGCCGTTAGCGGCGCTAGCGTTATCGATAAACTCATCAATGTGTGCCTCAACAGAAACATCACATTTAAAGCCAATCGCGCCAATGGTGTCGGCCGTTTCTGCGGGGTTGGCGAGGTCGCTAATCGCAACTTTTGCGCCGCCAGCAATGAACATTTCCGCAATGGCGCGGCCAATTCCTCCAGTCGCACCCGTTATCGCTACGCTTTTGCCTGTGAACATCCTCACCCTCTTTATTGTTTTTTTTAAGCATAACACTCTGCACGCAGCGGGCAATCCCTTTATGCAATTTGTTGCATATTTATTCGAAAAAGATAACATGCCATAAGGACATCAAAGGGAAGTTATGGAAGACATCGAAGGCGCAAATTTAGACCATGTTGCCCCTCTTGAGGTGGATAGCATTCCTGATGTCAATCAAAGCCATTACTGCTTTGCTTGCGACGAACCAATGCATGGCCTCTACTGCGCAGCCTGCGGCAATAAAAATGATAATATGCGGCGGTCAATTTCGTCTTTGGGAATTGAACTGTTTTCATCGCTCACGGCCCTAGAAGGACGTATCTGGAAAAGCTTGCGGAGCTTGCTATTAAAGCCCGGAGAAATGGCGCGCGAGTTTTCAGACGGCGCACGGACGAAATGGACATCGCCTATTCGGATGTATCTCGCCATGTCACTTGCATTATTTGGCTATGTGGCCTTATCCCAAACTCAACTTGTTGCATTCGGAACAGAAAGAGACATCTCTTCAATTGTCCAAGGATCAATCGGAGGCGAGAGCTTACAGCCTACGGTCTTTTTTCTAGAACGAAAAAGCAAACTCCGTGAGTTAGTATCTGACGAAGATATTTCCGAATTGGAGAAGAACCTTCAAGACATTGGCTCGAATCTAAAAGAAAACTCGGATGCAGATCTCTTGGCTAACTTGGAATCCAGCCGCACAGCTTTGGCCAGTCTGGACACTGAAATTGCTAATTCTCCGTCGCCCTATGCTGCAACGGGGATTAAAGCCGGAAGAGAAGCTATCCAATCCCGCATATCGGCCATTGAGGCCGAACTCGCCCAACGAAAAGAACACGCCATCGCCGCGCAACCACTCAAGGACAAGGAAGAGGCGAGCCATCCTACGCGCGGCCAAAAAAAATCGGCCGTAGATGATTTTTTAGATGGTTTTATCAAAGGTGCGTCAGGCCGAGGTGAAACTGCTAACGTCGAAACTATAGATAAAGAAGCCGAGAGCAAAAACGATGTAGAAGAATCTCAAGTAACCATCCGAGGCCGTAAGGGGAATAAAGTGGCGCTTGATAGTGCAAGCCTGCGTGAGGTCGCAACTATTGCGCTCCGCTACCCTGAGCGGCTCAATGCACCCGTTAATAAATGGCTGCCTCGCATTATGTTTATCATGATGCCATTTTCAATGCTCCTAGGAGCCATCTTTATTCGTGGAAGTGAAACCGCTATGCTCTATGACCATTTGGTTCACGCCGCATATATACACGCGTTTTCATTCCTACTTCTGTTCGTCTTTATTCTACTCGTGCAATATACACCCCTACCCGGCTTGCTGTGGATCTATATGCTAATCCTACTGATCTATCTGCCGTTGTCCGCCAAACGGATGTTCAAACGCGGCTGGTTTAAGACCATTATCACCAGCTATGGCGTGGGACTAATTTATACAATTATTATGTATCTGATACTGCTAGCCCTCATAACCTATGGTGCATTCGGTATTGCACAAGAGGTAGCCGAGGCACGCGCCGCTAGCTCTTAAGCCTATCGCCGGGCTTAGGCGCGCGGTCGCCAAACCACCACAGCGTAGCTGCTGTCGCGGCGAAGACGGCAGCTTCAACGATAGACCCGTTTTGCGTCACAGAAAATATCCAGCCCGTAATAAGCCAAAGCAGAAGCGTCAGCACGGGCCGCACGAGGCGCAGCAAGTTAATCACCCAGAGGCTAGCTTGACCTATTTTGGCCTCCGCATCGATGGAGGCCTGCAGTCCGCGCCATGACCCTTCTTGCGCTGCAATCGCGAGCTCTATTTCTGACTCTTGTGAACGCGCCTGCATTTGCAACTTATGCAGCTCAAGCTCATGACCCCAGCGAGCCTGTTCTTGTTTGAAGGTTTGGCGGCGCTCAAAAAAACTCGCAGCACGGCCTATAGCTGTCCCGATGAGGCCGAATACTCCGCCTGCAGCAGCGTCCAATCCCAATCCAATTACTGTATCCATAAGTTTCTCGCCTGTTGATTGCCATACCATTGGCGCGAACGGCCAAGGTCAATGTGTAAAAATGTTGTGTAAAATCCAAAGCCTTGAAAACCGGCTTTTTGGCACGCCCAAAGCAAAGAGGCGCGGTCATGTCCGTGCAAAGATATATCCACCGCCAAACGTAAATGCTGGGACAGCGGCGCACCGCCCACACGCGCATTATGCAGCGCGCAGCGATGTGCACTTAATATGCTAAATGGACGCCCCGCATGGGTTCGCGCCGCTTGCAGCCTGTCCATAAATTCGGGCCAAACAAATTGCTCTGCGCAGTGGCGGCAGGCCATTTCTGCGCGGCTAAAATTTGGCCATGGCCATGAAGGCGCTGCGACTTCTCCCGCATCTTCTGCGCTCATTGCAGCTTCTACCGCCGCGCGGCCTGCTATAGCTTTAGCCACAGTGCCGCTATTATGAGGGGAGCTTGCAGAATGTTCCGAGTGAGAGCGCATAAGCCATAATAAAGTGGCTATTTTAGGCGGGGATATAATTTCTCACCGCAAAACGAATCGCGCCTAAAAAGCACAGCTCATAAATCGCCCTAAATAAAAAGCCCGCTTAAAAAGCGGGCTTAAATTCTTATAGCTTGCACGGATTTCACCGCAATTGAAAGCCTTCTCTAGAAGGGCTTTCCTTTCATCGCTCTTGGCTTACCGCCTTTTGCGAGATGCTTACCCTGGGCGACCCATTCGTCACGTGCAATACGTCCCGGGATAGAGTCGATGATGCCTTCGACCATTTTCACATCAGCGGCTTTCCACGCGCCGATTTGGCGGAAGTAGTAAATGCCTTTTGAGTGTAGGTCTTTTTCAAACTTTGGCCCGATACCTTTGATGAGCTTAAGGTCATCAGGCTTACCGTCTGTTGGGCCATCTTTATAGATGACCTTTGGCTTAGGTGCTGCCTTTTTCTTTGGTGCAGCTTTCTTCTTAGCCGCCGGCTTTTTCGCAGCCATTTTTCTCGCACTGCCGCCTTTTGCCAGGCCTCTAGCTTGAGGAACCCACTCGTCGCGCTTAATGCGGCCAGGAATCGAGTCGATAACGCCTTCAACCATTTTCACATCAGCAGCTTTCCACGCCGCGATTTGGCGGAAGTAGTAAATGCCTTTGGAATTAAGGTCGCCCTCAAACTTTGGCCCGATACCTTTGATGAGTTTCAGATCATCAGGTGCGCCGTCTGTTGGGCCGTCTTTGTAAAGAACCTTCGGCTTTGGCTTGGCCTTAGCTTTTGGTTTGGGTTTCGCTTTTGCCTTTGGCTTCGGCGCAACTTTTTTCTTAGCAACAGCTTTCTTAGCTTTCACTTTTGGCGCAGGCGCCTCAGAGATACGGCCTTCAAGATATTTCACACGAGCTGCGAGATAGCGGTTACGCCACTCAAGTGCATAAGTCTCATCGTCATCAGCAGCTTCAGCCTTTGGCGCGCTCAATGTCGCCGTACTTTTACTTGCAGCAGTTGCCGCAGCAGCTCCTGCAGCCGCAGCCGCAAGCTTTGTTTTAAGGTCAGAGACTTCGCCGTCACGTGTAGATACACGGCCTTCAAGGTCACGTACGCGTGTACGTAAGCCATCAGCTTCGGCACGCAATGCAGCTTCGCCTTCAATAGACAGATCCCCGTCTTGTTTCTTTCCACGGAAGAGTAACCAACCCAAGAAAAGACCTAGCAGGCCAAAAAGTAGCCAAGGCAGTATATTAAAGCAGAGATTATATAAAAATGAATTTTCAACCATGAGATTTTCCTCTTTTGAACTCTCTATTGAGCTTGGGTGATAATGAATTCGATACGGCGATTTTTCGCCTTACCGTCGCGTGTTGCATTATCAGCAATTGGCGTCGTTTCGCCCATGCCTTCAATGCTAAGGCGAGAAATGTCAAGTTGCTGCTCTTGTGCAAGATAGGCAACGACTGAAGCCGCTCGACGCTCGGATAATCCGAGATTATATTCTGCACTACCATCGCTGTCCGTATGTCCAGCAACTTTAATACTAAATGATGAACATTGTGGAGCTTTAATAGCATCCGCCAAAGTGTTTAGAAGGTTGAAGCTACCCTCGCCTTTAATCGTAGCTTTATTTGATTCAAACTCGATTTTGTTATTGCCCTTAAGCTTATTAATCAATGTTTGGCAGCTAGCTTCAGCCTCGACCGCAGGAGCAGCAGGAACAGTAATATTCGCTCTCGCCGTATACCCATCACCAACTGACAACACCGCTGATTCGACATCAGTACGCACGCCGTTATTAGCGGCAAAGCCACTGAAAGACAGTTGATTGTCATTCAGACTAAACTGTCCTCTTTCTAGACGTGACACCTTACCTAGGTTGGACGATATAACATCCCCCCAACCTGCATTTGGCGCTCCGGCTGAAATTTTGATTGTCCGATCTGCAACTTTTCCAGGGAACAGATTTTCTGCCTCAAGAAGAACTCGCGCTTTTTCGGCATCATTACGAACATAGCCATCAAGAACAATAGATCTATCTTCAGACATCACGGCATTAAAAACATAGGGCGACGTTGTTGTTACCTGATTATAGTCAAAATCATTGACAACTTCGTGCCATGTTTTTTTCTTAGTACAAGCCTTGCACTTTGTATTCGCAGCTAAATCTGTTGCAGCCGTCGCAGCTGCTTCATTAGGCGCTGTTCCAGATAGGCGCGCAACATTACCGCTCATATTCACCTTAGCAAAATTAAATCCATTTGCATTAAGTGTATCTTGTATAGTGTTTCCCATTTCTGCTGAACGCTTATTGGCATTAAATGGCCAAATAAAACTTGCAAAAAAGGCAAGTATGGCAAGGATCAAAATCCCCTTTAACCAATTACCCATGAATCATCCTCCTCTAGAGATCAACTTTAATTGCCCTAACTAGGATGAAAAATCAATGGAATTCTCTAATCCTTAACAGCGAGCCGTTTAATTAAGAACAATGAGCAAACCAATTAAGCTTCACAGGCGAAAGCAAAAAATAAATTCCCCTAGGAGAGTGAAAGTCGTTCCCTTGCTTCCATGTATTCCGCTTTCATTTGGTCGACAATTTCTTGAACAGAGGGTTTATTATGTATAGACCCAACACCTTGACCCGCCCCCCAAATATCTTTCCAAGCTTTTGCATCTGTATTCCCGCCAGACCCAAAATTCATCGACTCTTTGCCAGCTTCGGGAAGATTATTAGGGTCTAACCCTGCCTTTACAATAGAGCCCTTGAGATAGTTACCGTGTACACCTGTAAAGAGAGATGAATAGACAATGTCCTGTCCTTTAGAGTTTACAATTTCGTCTTTGTAATCCTCCGAGGCATTAGCTTCTTTAGATGCGATGAACCGCGTTCCGATATAAGCAAGGTCAGCTCCAATACCCTGAGCCCCAAGTACTGAACCTCCTGTCGCAATTGACCCTGAACATAATAAAGGGCCATCAAAAAATTCTCTTATTTCAGGCACAAGGGCAAAAGGCGATAGCCCGCCAGCGTGTCCCCCTGCGCCGTTACAGACCGCGATAATTCCATCCGCACCCATCTCTAGCGCTTTTTGAGTATGGCGGATGTTTGTCACGTCGTGCAGTGCAGTGCCGCCATAACTATGAACCGCATCATAAACCATCTTCGAAGCTTGCAAGCTCGTGATAATAATGGGCACTTCATGCTTCACACAGACTTCCATATCGTGCTCTAGACGGTTGTTAGAGCCATGGCAGATTTGATTGACCGCAAAAGGCGCGACCTTCTTATCAGGGTTTTCTTTTTGAAACTGTTCAAGCTCAAGCTTGATCAGAACAATCCATTTCTCAAGCTCTTCTTTTGGACGCGCATTTAGCGCCGGAAAAGACCCGACAATGCCCGCTTTACACTGTGCTATGACAAGGTCTGGGCCAGATACGATAAAGAGCGGAGCTCCAATCACGGGCAATTCAAGGTTTTGCAGAATGGGGGGTAATGACATGGAAGTCTCCGTAATAATTTACATATGCAATTAAATGCATATGTAAATTTGTCCAGTAAATAACGGCGTTTTGAGCGCGGCGAGTCTATTATTTCTCGTTAAACAGAGCAATCACTGTCGACGTCATCGTTTTCACGCCTACAGGGATGGCCGTTGCCGCATCAGGCTTAAATGTCGGCGAGTGAAGCGATGGCATAGATTTGCCTGCTTTTTCTGCGAGCTTTAATTCACCAGAATCTGCTGCGCCTAGCCAGTAAATCAGGCTTGGTATTTTGGGTTCAACTTGACCATAACGGCCAAAGTCTTCGCCTCCCATAACAGGTTTAAGTTCCACCACATTATCATCCCCAATCACGCTTGCCATTATCTTATGTGCGCGATCTGCGAGCTCTGGGTTGTTATAAGCTGCGGGCGTGTACTCGTTCTTAACCTCAACAATTGGCATTTTATCTTCTGGGACACCTGCCGCGATAGCCATGCCTTTGCTGATGCGGCGAATAGAGGCGATTGTTTGCTCTCGCACCTCCTGAGTATATGAGCGCAGAGTTAGCTGCAGCTTCACTTCTTCACCTATAATATTGTGCTTTGTACCACCATGTATAGAGCCAACCGTCACAACGGCAGGTTCTTGCGGCGCAATATCGCGAGACACAATTGTTTGGAAAGCAAGCACAAGCTGCGCCGCAAGAACAATTGGGTCTTTCGTGGTATTTGGATAGGCACCGTGACCACCAATCCCGCGCACCGTCACATCAACACTATCAACGTTTGCAAGAGCAAACCCTGGAACAATGCCAACCTTGCCCGCTTGAAGACTAGAATTCACATGCAAGGCCAGATTATAGTCAGGGCGCGGGAATTTGGTGAATAGTCCTTCATCTAGCATAGCAATTGCGCCTTGGCTTACTTCTTCGCCCGGCTGAAGAATAACGATAAGCGTACCGGACCAGAGGTCTTTATTTGCCACCATTTCTGCTGCCGTACCCATGGCGGCCGTCATGTGAATATCATGACCGCAAGCATGCATTGCAGGCCAGTCTTTGCCGTGCTGGTCCGTCACGATGACGTCGCTGGCGTAAGAGAGTCCTGTCATTTCTTTCACTGGTAACGCATCCATATCAGCCCGCACCATAACGGTCTTGCCGGGGCCATTTTCTAAAACTGCCACAACGCCAGTCTTCCCAAAGTTTTCAGTCACATCAAAACCAAGGTCTTTGAGCTGAGCCGCAAGGTATGTCGACGTCTCAAACTCCATCATAGACAGCTCTGGATTGGAATGCAGATGTTTGTAAACGCTCATCAGGTCATTGGAATTTTCTGCACAAGCCGGGGTCGTGAGCGCCCCCAGCATAGCGATGACCGAAACTAAAACTGTCTTTTTCATCTCTATTCCTCCCTAAAATCTGTGTCGGCATTGGCCGCAAGCCAAGCCATCACAGCAAAGGCACCTGTGTTTTGCGCCATTTCGTCAGGATCAATTTTATCAAATGTATCATCAGGCGTGTGGTGATAATCAAAATAATCCGTACCGTCTTGCTGCAGACGCATGGCAGGAACGCCTTCATTAAACATCGGGCCGATATCCGGCCCGCCATTTGTTGGACTAGATGACATCGGGAGGCCAAGCGCATGGGCGATGTCTTTTAGTACATCATTACCAGCCTCGCCTTTCACGCCAGATTTAACTTCATAGATAAGGCCTGCACCGAAATCAGATTGTGTTGCCAGCATATGTTTAGGAAGTTCGGCACGATTTTGTTTCACATAATCATAACCGCCCAGCAGGCCAATCTCTTCCGAGCCAAAAGCAACTATGCGAATAGTGCGCTTTGGTTTTAAGCCTGAATCAAGAAGCAACTTGGCCGCACCGGCTGAAATGCCCACACCTGCACCGTCATCCAGCGCTCCTGTGCCTTGGTCCCAGCTGTCTAGATGTCCACTAATAAGTACAATCTCATCAGGCCGCTCAGATCCGACAATCTCGCCAATCACATTTCCAGACGGAAGCTCGCCTACCTCTTGAGGCGTCAAGACCATCTTCAGGCGAATGCCCTGCCCGCGCGATAGTGTGCGCTCAAGTTGATCGGCATCTGGCGCAGACAAAGCCGCAATTGGAATTGGTTTTACATTTTCCGCATAGCGCATCTGGCCTGTGTGCGGGAAACGGTGGCTATCCGTGCCCACTGAGCGAATAACAACGGCCAGCGCGCCGCGTTTACCGGCTTCCGTCGCGCCGCTACGGCGCTTTTTATTAGCAGGGCCATAGCCCGCTCCGTCAGGATGTTTTTCCATACGTCCAGATATAAAGACAATTTTGCCTTCAAGCCCGCCTATCGGCGCAGCTTCAAGGTCTTCAAAAGTTTCAAAATAAACGACATCGGCTTCAATGCCTTCTGGCGGCGTAGCGACTGAACCACCAAGCGAGGTGATGTATAGCTTCTGCGGATAAGGACTGATAATCTCTGCGGTCTCTACGCCGCGCACCCACCCAGGTACGGTGAAGTTTTGCACTCGCACATTCTCAAAGCCTAGCTCTTTGAACTTTGCGACAGCCCATTCGCGCGCTTTCGCCTCCTCAGGCGAGCCTGCGAGACGCGGCCCGATTTCTGTTGTTAGGCTTTCAGTGATTTTATATCCGTATCGGCCCGTCTTAGCCATTTCGACAAGGCGTTTAACGTCCGCACTTGCAATGGGCGCGACCTTACCAGTTTCTGCCTGCACAACTTTGGCCACATATTCAGCCGCTGATTCCGCATTTTCAGGCGCGCTGCCTGCCTGCGAACACGCTGTAAGAAGCGCTGCAGCGCCGACCATTAAAAATAAGTTTTTCATGCGAGTGCCTCATCCGATTTCGTTTTACCTAAACTTACAGCGCTACGGCGCGCCTGCAAGTAAATTAGGGAAAACTTAAGGCTTTGCCCTTGGCATCAAGCTACGTAACACGTTACAACTTCCGAAAATTCCAGAGGGGATGAGGATATGACACATAAAAAGGCACTATTATTGGCAGGAAGCACCGCATTGGCATTTAGCTTTGCGGCTTGCTCACCCGTAACCCCTTCAGAAACAGATTCTGCTGTAAAGCCGCCTATAGCCTCTGCCGCAGAAATTGGACGCCGTATTGAACGCTTAGCCTCAGATGAGTTCGAAGGACGCGCGCCCGGTACGCCGGGTGGTCAGGCTGCGTCGCAATATATAGCGGATGAAATGAAATCAGTAGGCCTAGAGCCAATGGGTGCGAATGGGTCTTATTTCCAATCTGTTGAATTAACCGAAGCAACTATTCTGCCTTCATCCACAATGTCAATCTCAACGGGTAATACGACTATTCTATCTGCTGACCAAAAAACCAATGCTGTTTATTGGACCAAGCATTTGGACGAAACTCTTGAAATCGCTGACAGTGAGCTCGTCTTTGTCGGCTACGGAGTTGTCGCACCTGAATTTGGCCGTGATGATTATGCGGGCATGGATGTCAAAGGCAAAACCGTTGTCATGCTTGTCAACGACCCTGGCTTTGCGACGGACGATGATAATTATTTCAAAGGTAAGTCTATGACCTATTACGGGCGCTGGACTTATAAATTCGAAGAAGCAGGCCGCCAAGGCGCGGCCGCGGCTATTATTATCCACCAAAC
>CAZFWZ010000036.1:0-6511 GCA_964522765.1 uncultured Caulobacterales bacterium
AAGACCTGATCCCAACTTTTTTGACCAGTGGCGACGTTTTCAGCAATAATTTGAAAGTAATATCCTTGCCTTTGGACGCGTTCACTGTGAGTGGAGCCATCCGTACCGACATGAGCTGCGATACCATGCTTGGCGAGGTCTTTCGCGTGAACGTCTGAGGCCCGGTTAAGTTTATCACTGAGTGCAACTGGCTGTAATCCATTTTCAGTCCGGTAAGCGTTAAGCTCAGTCACAGCCACGTTTAAATCAAGTGGGGTGGGTGGTGTGATTTCAAACGGTGATGTTTCGGACAGGCCGTTGTTAAGGCGGCATTGCATCTTTGAGCTTTGCTTACCGTTCATTATCGTGATTTCTTCTAGCAGCGTTGAGCCGCGGCAGACGCCGGATTCAGCCGCGCAAAGTTTATTGCATTCCTCGGCTGAATTTACAGCTATTGTTTTATAGGTGCCGTCTTCATCTGTTACTTTTATTTTCTCGGCCGCATGGGCCGTAAGCGAGAAGGCGGCAAAGAAAAGAAAAGTGGAAACAGATGAGGCAGCTATGCGCATTATGGACTTTCTAACGAAGGTTATGTTGAAACGACTTTGTCTTATAGCTGGTTACCTAAACCTTAATAAGCAAATTAAATCACTGTTAGGTGAAGACAGCTGCCCGCGTGTTTGCGCACCTAGGCGTGTAGGCCACCCTATGATTGACCCAAACTAGCGCCGACCTGCAGTGCCTCCACTTCCGCCGCCTGAAATGCCGCTAGCCAAATTGCGTTCTTGGACAAGTTTTTCTGACAGGCTTTCATAAAACTGTACAAATCTTTGTGTATCTAAATTGTTATCTTCGGGATTTGGAGCAGATAATGGACGGCGTTTAAGCCCTTTGTGGGCTTCGACCATATAGCTTTTCCAGCTATCAACGGGAAGTAAGCCGCCTGTCACATTTACCATCTCAGAGTTATCGTCATTTCCCATCCAAACACCTGTGGTGAAGTCGGCAGAAAACCCTATGAACCACGCATCGCGGTAATCTTGAGATGTTCCAGTTTTGCCAGCAGCTTGACGTGAGCCTAGGCGCGCGCCATGGCCCGTTCCGCTATCAATCACATCACGAAGCATGGACGACATCTGCCGTGCATAGGGGATAGCATACACTCGCTGAGGCGTTAGTTCTCGGCGCTTGTATAGATTTTCACCTGCAGTATTATTAATACTTTCAATAAGATAGGGCGGCTTTCTAACGCCTTCATTTGCAAAAACCATATAGGCTTGTGTGAGGTCAATCAGCGTGACTTCTGATGTCCCTAGGGAGATTGAGTATGTTGTGCGCAATTTACTTGAAATGCCAAAGCGTTTGCCTAGGTCAACAATTTTTGCAGGACCAACTTCGGCTCCGACTTGGGCTGCGATTGTATTAATCGAGAGCTTTAAGGCTTCTCGTATTGTCATCGGACCTCGGTATCGCCGCGTATAATTTTCGGGTTGCCAACCTGCGATTTCCGTAGGCTGATCGATACGGACGGTACCTGGCGTAAAGCCGTTTTCGAGTGAGGCGGCATAGACGAAGGCTTTAAAGGATGATCCAGGCTGGCGTTTCGCTTGCGCGGCGCGGTTGAATTTAGATGAAGCGTAATCGTGGCCGCCAACCATCGCTCGAATACCGCCTGTAGCATTATCAAGTGAGACAATTGCTCCCTCCGTGACTTTCTTACGCTTTCCTTCTTTTTCTAATACGCGGTTAAGATTATCGTGTGCGGCAATCTGCATTTTTGGATCAAGCGTCGTCCAGACTATGAGGTCTTTATTTTTGCTGCCCACGAGACCTTGTGCCTGTTCTTGTACTAGGTCGAACACATGACCGAGCACGCCCGGCTCAAGCATTTCGCCCTCAATCTCTTCATTTATAACAGGGGGATTGTTTTCTGCCGCCGCCATTTCTGCTGGCGTAATCATGGAATTTACGAGCATGCGCCGTAGGACCAACTTACCGCGCTCCCACGCGCCATTGTAATTTTTTGCAGGGTTTAGGCGTGATGGCGCTTGGGGAAGGGCGGCGAGCATGGCGGCTTCTGAGAGCGTGATTTTAGTAGCTGATTTTCCAAAATACCGTTGCGCAGCTGCTTCAACGCCAAAAGAGCGATTCCCAAGCTCAATGCGGTTTAAATAAAGTTCCAAAATTTCTGGCTTGGACAGCATGGTCTCCATTTCATAGGCAAGCCAAGCTTCTTGAAATTTGCGGCGGTAAGTTTTCTCTGGCGTGAGAATCATATTCTTGACGAGCTGCTGCGTGAGCGTGGAGCCACCTTGGGTCGTCGTACCAGATTTCGAGTTTTCGAAAAACGCGCGCAAAATAGCTTTACGGTCAATGCCGGCGTGCTGATAAAAGCGCTCATCTTCAATCGCGAGGAAAGCATCTGGCAAATGGCGCGGCATTTCTGTGAGTTTTAAGGGCCGCCCCAAATAAGGGCCGCGGTGCCCTATAACCTCGCCGTTTCTGTCCAGTAAAGTCGTGTTAGGTTGTAGGTTCAGTTCCCACATCGTCGATTTATCGGGTAGGTTTGGCAGGCCATTAAACAAATATGACTTGGCCTGTAGATAGCCAAATAGACCTAGTAGGACGAGCACGACAAGCGTGCCGACGACCCAACGGCTGCGCGAGCGCGAGCGGTTATCATTTACCGCGGCTAAATCTGCTCTAAACGTTTGCATAATCTATGCTGGCCCAATCCCTCAATTCTGTCTACAGACAGTCACATGTCTGTTAAATCATCTAAACCCTTTTGGAAAACCAAAAATATGGCGGAAATGAGCCCGTCCGAATGGGAAAGCCTATGCGATAGTTGCGGAAAGTGCTGCTGCATACGTCTTGAGGATGAAGATACAGCCGCAATTTATATCACAGATGTGGTCTGTAAGCTGTTTAACCCCAGCACATGCCGCTGCACAGATTACCCTAATCGTAGCAAGAAAGTACCCGATTGCGTGACGCTGACCCCCGCGAATGTCGATAAGCTCCACTGGATGCCAAAAACCTGCGCTTATCGCCTCGTTGCAGAGGGCAAAGATCTGCCAGAACACCACCACCTTATCAGTGGCTCATATGACACGATCCATCAAGTCGGCTACAGTGTGCAACATGCCGTCGTCAGTGAAGAGTTAGTGGATGAAGATGATTTGGGGCACCGCCTGGTTGTTTGGCCGGGGGAACCGGATATTTCTGAGCTTGGCTAGGGATAAGTCTAATCACAATTCCTTGACCTCTATTCACTAATCCCCTCTTGCCCCTGGGCGGCTTAGCTTTTAGACGGATGTCGATTAAAAGAGAGCCCAGTTATGGCAGCACCAGCGTCTGGCGGATTTTCGCCAATTATTGAGCATAAATCCCAAATGATTGAGCGCCTTGCGGGCGGAGCTAAGCCCAAGCCGGACTGGCGTATTGGCACAGAGCACGAAAAAATTGGGTTTTGCCTGAAAAAACTGACACCGCTGCCCTATGAAGGGGATTGCGGTATTCATACCATGCTCAAAGGCTTGCAACGTTTTGGCTGGGCTCCTGTTGAAGAGAACGGCTACCTCATTGCGCTCAAACGCGATGGAGCCTCTGTCTCATTGGAGCCGGGCGGGCAGCTTGAGCTTTCAGGTGCGCCGCTCGAGACTGTTCATCAGACTTGCCGTGAGGTCAACACCCACATGCGCGAAGTTAAAGAAGTTGCTGATGAAATGGGTGCCGGTTTTTTATCGCTAGGTTTTAGGCCTGATACTAAACTCGAGGATGTACCTGTCATGCCCAAAGCGCGCTATTCGATCATGCGGGCTTATATGCCTAAAGTTGGCACGCACGGTCTTGAGATGATGTTTCGGACCTGCACTGTGCAGACTAATCTCGACTTTGGTTCCGAGTCTGACATGGTCAAAAAGCTGCGCGTGAGCCTTGCGCTCCAGCCCGTTGGTACGGCGCTCTTTGCTAATTCACCGTTCACGGACGGAAAACTCAACGGCTATAAATCTTTCCGCTCGCGCATTTGGCTCGATACCGACGCCGACCGAACGGGAATGTTGCCCTTTGCCTTTGAAGAGGGTTTTGGCTTTGAGCAATATGTAGATTTCGCGCTAGATGTGCCAATGTATTTTGTCTATCGCAACGGTGTTTATTTGGATGCATCAGGTAAATCCTTCCGAGATTTTCTTGAGGGTAAGCTTGATGTTGTGCCAGGTGAGAAGCCAACGATTTCTGATTTTGACGATCATCTTTCGACCATCTTTCCCGAAGTGCGCCTTAAGACATTTCTTGAAATGCGCGGCTGCGATACAGGGCCGTGGGGCGAGCTTTGTGCTATGCCTGCCTTTTGGGTAGGACTGCTATACGATGAAGCTGCTTTGGATGCGGCTTGGGATTTAGTCAAAGACTGGACTGAGGCGGAACGTCAACAGTTAAGACAAGATGTTCCAAAAATGGGTCTACAAACATCGTTTAGAAACAAGACCTTGCGCGATATAGCTGTTGCAGCCCTTGCTATATCCCGTGAAGGCTTAAAGACACGCGGCAATAAAAATGCGCACGGCGAAAATGAAAGTGTGTTTCTGCAAGAGCTTGATAATTTTGCGCGTACGGGCCGTTCAAATGCTGACCGTCTTATCTCTGATTTTACAGGCAAATGGGACGGCAATATATTACAAGCTTATACTGACTGCCGTTACTAAATAATTCAAAAAGTATCTGAAATTTCAAAACTAATGCGGCGACCTCTTTGGCGTTCAAAATTCTGAATTTCAACAAGACTGCCGGTGCGGTCAGGATCAAATAAGTTTCGCGTTCGTAGAATTTTTTCGTCTAGTAAACCTTGCACTACGACACGGGCTGTGATGCCAAATATCGACTTGTGTTCTATAAAAGCAGAACTCCCAGGCCTATCAACGCGCGCAAAAGTGCTCTCGTCTAGTCGAAAAAAAGGGCTATCGCGGTCGCGTTCAAACCCAAAGCCAAGTGCATAAGGCTTATTTGGTACATCATAACGGAAATCAACTTCCCATTCCCAAATCTCAGTTTGATTGATGCGGCGAGACAATAATGTCACAGGATCATCTATCTCGCTCTCTCGGAGCACTCCGCTAAGCTCTAGCCGCATACCGTCAAGTCCGATGGAGGACATCAGCCATGTTGCATTGCCTTCAATTCCATATTCTAGCGCGTTATCCAGATTGCCCGGGCCTTCGCTACCATCCGCAAACTGGATGCGATCAATCGGATCCTCTATGAAATTTATGAATGCGCGCACTGTTCCTGAAATGAAGTCGCTGTCTTGACGCGTCAGTTCAAGCTCCGCGTTCCAGCTTTGCGTCGGTACAATTAGGCTATTGCCAGAGCTGGTTGTGTCATCAGTCAGGTTAAAGCCGCTGGTGAATAGGCCGAAATCAAGCTGGCCAACTTCGCGTTCAAGCTTGGTACGCCATGTATAGGTTTTATTTGGGGTATAGCTTGCGGTGATAAACCCCTTCGGGCGCACGAAGTTGCGTGAGGGTTCATCCACAGTTGGTACGGAAAGCTCTGAATACTCTGCTCCCAATGACGTCTGTAAATCAAACTTCGGCGATATCGACCAGCTATGAGTCACATTTCCTTCAGCGCGTCTTTCTTCTACGCGTACATTCGTTGGTGTGTCCAATATTCCGTTCACTTCAAAGACTTCGTCTCGGTCAAGATAGTTAAACGCACCCTCGGCAGAGATTTGAAAATCGTGACTGGCTGAGGTTTTAAAACCATATTCAGCTCTGCCAATAAACTCGCCTTCTTCCGTATCGCGGTCCACGAATTGTATGTCGGGGGGTTCGTTTATATTGAACAAAGAAAAGCGGCTGTCGTTTTTGCTGTCTTCGAGACGATGAAGTCCAATGAGTTTCAAATTCCCGTTCGCGACAGGAAAGGCATAATCACCACCCACTTCATATTCGAGTTCGTCCTCCCCATTCGTGAACACGCTTTGGCCTGTATTTCCGCGGGAGCTAACGGCTTGGAAGTTCTCATCAACGCCTTGATTGCGATTGTTATAAATAAGAGACCCATTAAAATTGGCGATGTGTCCATTGGTAGGCGCATAGGTCAAATTCAAATCAAATGACGGACGTGTTGCACGAAAAAAAAGTTCTTCTTGGCGGTCTTCAAAGATTTCCCCAGAACTGTCCGCAAAAGTCTCAATACCATCCTCAGTGACTTTAAACTCACCACTGTTGAAGCTTGCGACGTAGGAGAGCGCGCCGCGCTCCCCAGAGAGTGAAATACTGCCGTCTTGGATCTGTGGGTCAGTGCCTTCCCAAAACCGCATGGCGTATTCCCAACTCCCTGATAAGCCTGTGCCGCCCGTAATAATGTCGGCCACTTGCCCAGAAAGGCCGGGGATATCCAGTGAAGCCCCGTCTTTCACGTCGATACGAATAACTTTGTTGGCTGGGATACGGCCCAAGATTTCATCCGCGCCGGATGTTTTGGAAGAGGGGCGCAGGCCGTTTATGAGGATGTTAAGGCTCGC
>CAZFWZ010000036.1:6611-22646 GCA_964522765.1 uncultured Caulobacterales bacterium
GCTTCCCCTAACGCGATTTTAAATTCAGCGCTAGCATTCATGAATGCTATTGCACGGAAAGTTGAACAGCTATTAGCTGTGCGCATTAAGTTGGAATGTTTTTTGTTAAACTTACCATTTTTAGGGAAAGCTTTCCTCAGTATTTCTTCTCATTTCAAAAACCGCTTGAACACTTTGCGAGTCGCGGGCACAACGACAGTAATAAGAATAACTGTCTGAGGGGACACGCATGACTGATACGACTTTATCAATGGATGGTGAAAAGACGATTTTCGGGCACCCGCGTGGCTTGTTTGTTCTCTTCTTTACCGAAATGTGGGAGCGTTTTTCTTATTACGGCATGCGCGGCCTTTTGATTTTGTATCTTACGCAGCATTTCTTGTTCTCTGATGAAAAGTCATCAATCCTGTACGGAGCTTATACGGCGCTCGTTTATGTCATGACTATTATTGGCGGCACGCTGGCGGATAGGTATCTGGGAGCGCGTAAAGCGGTCACATTTGGCGCCATTTTGTTGGTTTTAGGTCACTTCGGTATGGCTTTTGAGGGCAATGGTTCCAAAGAAATTATGACCATCAACGGTGCTGAGTATCAGATTACACTTAATGGTCGCGGCAGTGGTAAAAATATCAATCAGATTGTTGTCGCGCCAGATGGTCAAGTCTCAAACATTTCCTTCAGCAGCGATGGAGCAAACATTATAGTAGAAGACCCCTCTATTGTTGGTTTGCCTGCAACGATTGACCGCACAGCAAACCCGACAAAAATTGTTACAGAACAAAAATACCTCAACATTTTGTATCTTTCATTGGCTCTTATCATTGCGGGTGTTGGATATTTGAAGGCTAATATTTCAACAATCGTTGGGTCACTGTACGGCGTTGGTGATGCGCGTCGAGACTCTGGTTTTACGATTTTCTATATGGGTATTAATCTTGGATCCTTCTTGGCGTCTATCGCTTGTGGATATTTGGGAATTGTTCATGGTTGGAAATATGGGTTTGGCCTTGCGGGCATTGGGATGGTCTTGGGGCTCATTATGTTCATTGTGTTCCAACCTTGGCTTGAAGGCAAAGCAGAGCCGCCTAATCCTGAAAAACTCAAAGAAAAATTCTTGGGACCCATCAACAAAGAAATAGCGTGCTATCTTGCTGGTTTGATTATTATTGCTGTTGCGATGTTCTTTGTGATGAATCCTGATGGATTTGGATTAATTTTGTTGCCGCTTGGTTTTCTTATGTTCGGGTTTTTGTTGTTCTATGCTTTCTCGAAACTGCAGGGCAAAGAACGCAAAAAGATGTTTGCAGCTATTTACTTTGTACTCGCGCAAATACCTTTTTGGGCGTTATTTGAACAGGCTGGTTCATCTCTCAATCTCTTTACGGACCGCCTTGTTGATCGAACAATGTTCGGCTGGGAGGTTCCAGCGCCGGTCTTTCAATCATTAAATGCAGGATTTATTTTCCTCTTCGCGCCGATTTTGGCGTGGCTGTGGATTGTGCTAGCAAAGAAGGGGCGTAATCCATCCACCCCTGTGAAGTTTGCTTTTGGTGTGTTCCTCGCAGGACTTGGTTTTTTAGCGTTAGTCGCAGGAATGAAGGCGTCAGGCGTGGGTCTTACGGCTGTTTACTTCGTGTTCCTGATTTACTGGATACACACTATGGGGGAGCTGCTTGTTTCACCTGTAGGTCTTTCGGCAGTCACCAAAATGGCGCCGGCACCAGTAGTTGGCATGACAATGGGCGCTTGGTTCTTATATTCTGGGTTGTCCAACTTTCTTGCGGGCGTTATCGCTCGTACGACAGGTGCTGAAACCCTTGGTGGCCAAGTCACAGACATCGCTGCCGCTAAAGCTGGCTACATAGCGGTCTATACAAATGTTGCTTATGTCGCGATGGGGATTGCAGTGTTTATGCTTTTAATCTCGCCTATCATCAAAAACTGGATGAGCAACGAAGACTAACGCTTCAAACATTCAAACATAAAAAAGCCCGTTCAGTTGAGCGGGCTTTTTCTTATCTATTTTGAAGCGTTTAGCGATTCATTATCATCCCGAGGATGTCGTCCATGGTATTGCCGTCACCGTCTGCATCGAGCATTTTTCCGATGAGGCCCATGCCTTGCTGATGCGTTTGTTGCTGCTGCGCTGCTGCGCGTTTGTTACCGCCCAGTAAGCCGCCAAGCATTCCGCCAAGACCGCTTGCCTGTTGACCGCCCATAAGTTTCTGCATTGCCATTTGGCCCAACATACCTTTTACCGCGCCGCTAGCGCCGCCGCCTGCTGTCTGTTTGCCAAGGCTGCCCATCGCCATCATCGCGACCATTGGCAGCATTTTCTTGAGAACATCGGCGCCTACGCCTGATTGTTCTGCGGCGCGGCCTGCAACAGCGCGGCTCACGTCTTTAGAACCAAATAAATGGCCAAGAATAGCATTGCCTTCATTGACGGCCGCTGGCTGGCCAAGTTGTGCTGGGTTATCAAGATATTGCTCATGCTGCCCATTTTGAAGAGCGCCAAGAAGACCTGCAAGGCCTTGAGGGCTAGATGTGTTTTGCTTAAGCGCGCTGGAAATAGCCGGCAAAAGCGCGGCAATCGCGCCTTGGCTCTGTTGTTGGTTTAATCCAAATTGTTGACCGACTTGCTGCGGGGCATTGCCGCCAGCTGCCGCCATAATCATATCCATCATATTCATCGCCATAGCGAGCTCTCCTGTAAAGTTGAGAAGCTCTTATAGGTGAGGGCGTATGGTTTTACGAGTCGGGATATGCATTTGAAGCGCCTTAGCTCACGCTAAGGTTTACAAATGCCGAAGTTGATCTTTAAACCGCGCTGCCGCCCACGGTCAAATCTTCGATATAGACTGTTGGTTGGCCGACGCCGACGGGTACGCCTTGTCCAGCTTTTCCGCAGACGCCAATACCGGGATCAATTTCCATATCGTTTCCAAGGTGCCGGATTTGGGTTAGAACAGTCGGGCCATCGCCGATGAGAGTGGCGCCTTTGACAGGTTCGCCGATTTTGCCGTTTTTGACTTTATAAGCTTCTGTGCATTGGAAGACGAATTTTCCGCTTGTGATGTCAACTTGTCCGCCGCCAAAATTAGTCGCGTAAATCCCGTCTTTAAGATCGGCCAAGATTTCATCAGGCTCTTTGTCGCCGCCAAGCATGAGCGTGTTGGTCATGCGCGGCATGGGCGAGTGGGCAAAGCTCTCGCGCCGGCCATTACCCGTTGCGGGGACGCCGAGCAGGCGGGAGTTCATACGGTCTTGCATAAAACCTTTCAGGATGCCGTCCTCGATAAGGGTGGTGCAACTTGTCGGCGTGCCTTCATCATCAATGGTCAAGCTGCCGCGCCGTCCGGCCAGTGTGCCGTCATCGACGATTGTAACGCCTTTTGCCGCTACGCGCTCGCCAAGCATGCCTGAAAAAGCCGATGTGCCCTTACGAATGAAATCACCCTCAAGGCCATGACCAATCGCTTCGTGTAGCAATATGCCGGGCCAGCCTGGGCCGAGAACAACATCCATCATGCCAGCAGGCGCGGGGACCGCGTTGAGGTTGACGAGGGCTTGGCGCAGGCTTTCTTTTGCCATAGCTTGCCAGCGCTCTGGATTGATAAAATCGTCATAGGCGTCGCGTCCACCTGCGCCAGCAAATCCGCTTTCGCGGCGACCATTTTTTTCTGCCGTGATAGAAATGTTGAGCCGCACGAGCGGGCGCACATCATCATAACGTTCTCCGTCCGCGCGCATGATAGCAACTGACTTGCGCGTGCCAGATAGCGTAGCTGAGACTTGTACGACGCGGGGGTCAAGCGCGCGGCAATAGGCGTCAATTTCTTGGAGGAGGTCAACCTTGGCACCAAAGACAGGCGACTCGACTGGATCAATATCTGGATAGAGCTTAGTGTTTGTGCGGGCTGGGGCGGGGGTCATCGTTCCGCTATGCCCGTCCTTGGCCATAACAACGGCTCGTGCTGCGCGGGTTAGCGCGCCGGGGGTGAGTTCGGTGGACTGTGCAAAGCCTGACGTTTCGCCAGCAACGCAGCGCAGACCAAAGCCGCGCGAGGTATCAAAGCTCGCATTTTTGAGGCGGCCGTCATCAAAGGTGAGAGATTCGGATATACCGCGTTCAACATATAATTCGCCGTCATCTGCCCCATTTAACGCCTCATCAAGCGTGGATTGAGCTTGCTCGGCGGATAAATCCGAATCTTGGAATACGAAATCACTCATATTGAGTCCTTATCAACGGGTATTGGTCTAAAAAACGCAAGATTTTTAGCCTAGCGCGAGGTTAGCGCTTTATGTAGGCGCGTTAGCCGTATAGTAAAGCCCTGTTATGCGACAATCCGCGCGGCAAATTGCACCTGCTTTTTGCGACGCTTTTGCGTATATAAACTAAAATTTGCGGACTCAGTGCGAGTCTGTCGACCGAATTTGTGAGGACCTATGGGTTTCAGACGTTTTTCAGTAGTGAGCTTGGCCGCGATGTTGGCCGCTACACCATCCTTTGCTCAGGATGGATCCTATAACGGTCCGCGTGATGGCGCTATTGGTTTCCAAGAAGGTGTTACGCCTGTAATGGAAAGACTTGTTAGCTTTCATAACAATATGATTATGCCCATCATCATCGTGATTACCTTATTTGTTGTTGTGTTGATGGGCTACATTATGTGGCGCTTTTCTGAAAAACGTAACCCGGTTCCTTCAAAAACAACACACCATGTTGGCCTTGAAGTGGCTTGGACAATTATTCCTGTGCTTATCCTGTTGGTTATGGTCGTGCCGTCCATGCAGCTTCTCTATTACCAAGACGTAATTCCTGAATCTGATATGACAATCAAAGTCACGGGCAATACATGGAACTGGGAATATGCTTATCCCGATTATCCAGAGATTGAGAGCTATATTTCTAATGTACTAGAAGAAGAAGACGCAAAAGCAGCGGGCAAACCCTACCTTCTTGGTTCCGACGCGCCGCTTATTGTACCGGTTGATACGACTGTGAAGGTTCTAGTGACATCTTCCAACAATCTACACAGTTTTGCGATGCCAGCTTTTGGTATCAAAATGGACGCTGTGCCCGGCCGCATAAATGAAACATGGTTTCGCGTGAACCCGGGCAAAGAAGGCACATATTACGGTCAGTGCAGCGAGCTTTGCGGCATTCGTCACGCCTTTATGCCGATTGAAATACAAGTTGTCAGTAAAGCTGAGTTTGCAAAATGGGCGGCTAATGGCGGTGAGTTTAACACACAAGCGGCTGGCCTTTCGACAAATAGCACGGTGACGTCAGTCGCCGCACCTAAATAGGAGACCTAGACATGGCAATTACATATGGTGATGACCACGCTCATGGTCACGATGATCACAAACTAGGCTTCTTTACGCGTTGGTTCTATTCGACTAACCACAAAGACATCGGAACGCTCTATCTGATTTTCGCTATTATCTCAGGCCTTATCGGCGGCTATTTGTCATTCATGATGCGGATGGAACTTGCAGCTCCGGGCATTCAGATTTTCGAAAATTATCATACTTATAATACCTTCGTATCGATGCACGGCCTCATCATGATTTTCTTCATGGTTATGCCAGCGGTAATTGGCGGCTTTGGTAATTGGTTTGTGCCGATTATGATTGGCGCGCCGGATATGGCTTTCCCGCGTATGAATAATTTGTCGTTCTGGCTATTGCCAGTGGCGCTTATTTGCTTGTTGATTTCCTTCTTTGTACAAGGTGATGCCGCAGGCAATGGATTTGGTGGGGGCTGGGTGATGTATCCGCCGCTTTCAACAAGCGGATCTCCTGGACCTGCCTTTGATTTTATCATCATTGGTCTTCTGGCTGCAGGCTTCTCGTCTATTTTTGGCGCGATTAACTTCATCACGACAATTCTAAACATGCGCGCCCCCGGCATGACTATTCACAAAATGCCTCTGTTTGCATGGTCTGTTTTAGTCACAGCCTTCTTGCTACTTCTCGCGCTTCCTGTTCTAGCTGCGGCTTTGTTCATGCTCTTCACCGATCGTATTGACGGCGGTACGGGCTTCTTTGATCCCGCGATGGGCGGAGACCCAGAAATGTTTCAGCACTTGTTCTGGTTCTTTGGTCACCCTGAAGTTTACATCATGATCTTGCCGGCCTTCGGTATTGTCTCTCACGTGATTTCAACATTTAGCCGTAAGCCTATTTTTGGTTATCTCGGCATGGCTTACGCTATGGTCGCAATTGGCGTTGTTGGTTTCGTTGTGTGGGCTCACCATATGTATACCGTTGGTATGGATGTGAACCTGAAAGCTTATTTCCTCGCGGCGACGCTTGTGATTGCCGTGCCAACAGGCGTGAAAATCTTCTCATGGCTTGCGACGATGTGGGGTGGATCTATTCGTTATTCTATCCCGATGCAGTGGGCGCTCGCCTTTATCTTCCTCTTTGTGGTTGGCGGCGTGACAGGTGTTGTTCTGGCTAATGCAGGTGTAGATGCCGCGCTTCATGATACATATTATGTTGTGGCTCACTTCCACTATGTGCTCTCTATGGGCGCCGTGTTTGGTATCTTCTGCGGTTTTACATATTGGTTCGGTAAAATGTTTGGCGTGCTTTACAATAAATGGCTAGCGGCGGCGCATTTCTGGACATTCTTCCTTGGCGTGAACTTGATCTTCTTCCCGCAGCATTTCCTTGGAATGCAGGGTATGCCGCGCCGTTATGTGGATTACCCAGTTGAGTTTGCCTACTTTAACGCCATGTCATCAGCAGGAGCTTGGCTGACACTTCTCTCAGTAATACTGTTCTTTGTTTGGGTCTTCGAGGCGCTTCTTGTACGCCGTCCCGCCGCAGACAATTATTGGGGTGAAGGTGCTACGACGCTTGAGTGGACGCTTAGCTCACCTCCGCCGTTTCACCAGTTTAATAAGCTCCCAGTGATTGAGGATAGCAAAGGCCACTAATGAGCCAAAGCTCCAACATAAACGCATTTGGAGAGGCCGCATCGGAGACGATTGCGGCCTCTCCTTCGCTTGCAACCGCGGATTTACGTGACAGCGCGCGTGCCGCGCTGGGCGTCACAGGCGAGACCAGCCTTGGTCTTAGCCTCGCGGGACCAAGTGATTTTTTTGCCCTCATGAAGCCCCGCGTCATGAGCCTTGTTGTCTTTACAGCTTGGGTTGGATTATTATTGGCCCCGGGCGTGATGCCGCTCTGGAAAGCAATTGCCGCCATCATCTGCATTGCCGCAGGGGCGGGCGCCTCTGGCGCGCTTAATATGTGGTATGATGCTGATATTGACGCGCGCATGACGCGCACACGTCAGCGCCCTGTCGCGCGCGGAGCCATTGCGCCTCACAATGCGCTGGCTTTCGGTATTATTATTAGCGCCGCATCGGTATGGGCGCTTTACATCGCCTCCAATGTTGTCGCGGCCGCTTTGCTGGCTTTCACGATTTTCTTTTATGCCGTCATTTATACCATGTGGCTTAAGCGCAGCACGCCGCAAAATATTGTCATTGGCGGTGCGGCAGGGGCCTTTCCGCCGATGATTGGCTGGGCGGCTGTGACGGGCGATATCACCCTTGATAGCGTGGCTTTGTTTATGATTACCTTTCTTTGGACGCCTCCGCATTTCTGGGCGCTGGCGCTCTATAAAACTGGGGATTACGGAAAAGTCGGCATTCCTATGATGCCAAATGTGGCGGGCGCAAAATCCACGCGCAAGCAAATGCTTATCTACGCCGTCTTACTGGCCGCTATTTGCGCTATACCTATTTTCACAGGGCTTGCGGGATGGGTTTATGCCATTGGAGCGGCAGGGCTTAATATAGCCTTCTTGGTTTTGACACTTAAGGTCTGCCGCTCGCGTGCAGGCGAAACCGTGGAAAGTTCTGACGAGGCGGGTCTTTATGCCGTCAAAACGGGTGACCGCGCGGCTCGCAATCTCTTTGCTTTTTCTATCATTTATCTATTTGCTATCTTTGCCCTATTGGCAGCAGATAAGTTCATTCAACCCTTCCTGTCGGGATTATAATCATGAGCGATAAAAAATCTGTAATTCATTCACGTCAGTACAATGAAAAGCCAGACAGTTTCATTGAGCCTACGCCCGAAGAGCTCAAGGCTCGGGGACGCCGCAGCGCAGCAATTGCTGTCGCATTAGCCGCATTTATGATTTTTGTTTTTGTGACTATGATAACGCGCGGCAGCTAATTTTAGCCGTTTGTAAGCAGGATAGATTGATGAGCGAGACGACCAGCGACGCAAAAAAGAACAGTAAGACCTTTGGTCTTTTGGCGCTGACCGCTTTTGGTATGTTAGGCCTTGGCTTCGCCTCAAAGCCTCTCTACGATACCTTTTGCAAAGTGACCGGATATGGCGGCACAACGCGCCAAGCCGTGGTTAATGAGAGCCCAATCATCGAACGCGATATGCGCGTCAGCTTTGATAGTAATGTGTCATCAGATCTACCGTGGAACTTTAAGCCTGATGTACCATATGTTGATGTTAAAGTTGGGCAGTCCACTTTGGCGTATTACAAAGTGACCAATACCTCTGGCCGCCCCGTGACGGGTATTGCGACGTTCAATGTGACGCCTATAAAAGCCGCGCCCTATTTCACAAAGACAGAGTGCTTTTGTTTCACTGAACAAACGCTGCAGCCCGGCGAAACCGTCGACTTTCCTGTTATTTTCTTCGTTGATTCGCTTATTGATGAAGAGAAACGAAATGATGATGTGAAGAACATCACCTTATCTTATACCTTCTTTGAAAGCGATGAGACGGATTTAGCTGGAACAACCGCGTCAAATAAGACCATTGGCGCTTTGAATTAATAATTGGACCTTAAAACGTCCCCCTAACGTATTGCTCCCTCGGGCCTCGCCCGCTATAGCAGTCAAAATTGAAATACCGAGTGGAGGCCACCGTGGCATCAGAAGCTGTAGAACACGACTATCACCTTATCCCGCCAAGCCCATGGCCTTTCCTATCTGGCATTGCCTGTCTCATTTGGGGACTTGGCATGGTGGTCTTTTTTGCAGGTTTAACGCCGCGCAGTGACGGCGGATCTATCTCAGAGTTTTTATTCTCCCGCGGCCTTGATAACTTCCAAATGCCTCTAAAAGGGCAAGAAGCGCCTGGTGGCGGCTGGATAATCTTGATTGCTGGATGTATTTTTGCATCTATTGTTATGTATGGTTGGTGGCGCGATGTCGCGCGCGAATCCGCAGCGGGTGATCACACGCCTGTCGTTGATATTGGTCTTCGTTACGGCATGATTATGTTCATCATGCAAGAGGCGATGTTCTTCGTGGGCTGGTTCTGGATGTTCTTTGAAATGAAGCTCTTCCAAGGCGCGCGTGCAAAATGGAATCCTGATTATACATATGATGACGGCTTCGGCGCTCTCGAAGGTTGGACTGGCGGTGATGTTCCTAATATTGAGACCATCAACCCTTGGCATTTACCTCTCATGAATACGATTATTCTGCTGCTCTCTGGTACCACTGTGACATGGGCGCACCATGCGCTTATCCACGGTGATCGCAAAGGTGCAAAATGGGGTCTGTTCCTGACAGTTGCTCTGGGTGTTCTGTTTACTTATGTCCAAGGTATTGAATATGTCGAAGCCTTCCACCATCGTTTTGATGAAGGTTTTTGGCTAAACACAAATGTTTATGGCTCTGCCTTCTTTATGGCGACAGGCTTTCATGGTTTTCACGTTTTGATCGGAACAATTTTCCTCTTAGTCTGTTGGCTTCGCCTTATGAAAGGGGGCCTTCGCCCGGAGAAACATTTTGGCCTCGAAGCCGCGGCTTGGTATTGGCACTTTGTTGACGTAGTTTGGCTTTTCCTCTTTGCTTTCGTTTATGTTGTCTTCCAGTAAACTTGGCGCGAGATGAGCGCCAACTCACCTGTTGAGAATGGACTTAAGGGTCTCTGTCCCGAGTGCGGGGAAGGGGCCCTTTTCTCTGGTTTTTTAACATTCGCTCAGGGCTGCCAAGCTTGCGATGCCGATTTCACGATTGAGGATGCTGGCGACGGGCCGGCGGTCTTTGTTATCTTTGCGATTGGGATTTTTATTATTCCAATGGCGCTTGCCTTTTCGATGATAACAAAGCTTCATATGATTTGGACAATCGCGCTTTTCACGCCCATTATTGTTATTGTGTCCGTGTTTCTTTTGCGTCTAATGCGAGGCGTTATGTTCAATTTGCAATGGGCTAATAATGCGCTAGAGCATAAGGCCGTGAAGCATACTGCAGCTGTTAAAGAACGGTCAGATATGGCCCCAAAGGGCGAATGAGTTAGATGGTATGAAGTTTCATTTTCGTCCGTTTCCAGGGCTCACTATTTTTACCGTTATATCTCTCGCCATATTGATTGCGCTTGGCACATGGCAATATCAGCGCCTCCAATGGAAAACGGCTTTGCTAGCCGACGTCGAACGGGCTGTGACGTCGCCTCCGCTGATGTCTCTTGGTGAAGTAGAGCGCGCCCTGTCCAATAACCGACCTGCTGATTTTCGCCGTGTAGAAATTAAGGCAGAAATTATTGAGAACCAACTTCCATTTCTTGTTTATTCTCGAAATAAACGCGAACTTAGCTGGCGCACATTTTACGCGGTCAAAGACGGTCCCATGCGCGCGTTTGTGGCTACGGGCCTTGTACCAGATAGCGAGAGAGATAATCTGGAACCGACCTTACTCATGCCGCCTCAAACTTATGCCGGTTATGTACGTATCCTGCGCGAAGAAGAACGCGGCGCCGCGCAAAGCACGCCAAGTGCTAATCGCTGGTTTAGTTTTAATCCAATGCCGCAGAAGAATAATTGGGAAAATGGGCAAAATAATATGTTTTCCGATCAGCCTATCGATGCGCGGTTTTATATTGATGTTGTTATGGGTGAAACCTCGGCGAATAATTTGCCGATAAAGCGGCCTGAGATTAGAAATAACCATTTCGATTATATGTTGACGTGGTATGGTCTTGCTGTGGCGCTCTTTGTTATTTATCTAATCTTGCATGTACAGCGGGGTCGCCTCGGCTTTGGAAAGAGCTAAGTATGGCAAATATAAATTCAGAACTTCGAGAGAGAACCTCGCGCGGCAATGTCATTCTGCGCCATCCCAAATGGGCTGACTACGAAGATTGGGTGGAGCTTCGTCGGACTAACGAAGAACATCTCTCACCGTGGGAACCCTTGTGGGACCCTAATCATCTCACGCGGCCAAGCTACCGTGCACGGCTTTCACGGTTTAAAAAAATGGTGAACAACGAAAAGGGGTATCCATTTCATGTCTTTCGTGAGACGGATAGTAAAATTATCGGGGCGTGTAATATTACCCATATTGAGCGTGGCATTAGCCAAAGCGCCAAACTGGGGTATTGGGTTGGAGAGCAATATTCTCGTCAGGGGTATGCCCGAGCTTCAGTGCGCGCCGCCTGCCGGTTCTGTTTTGATGAGCTAGGCTTACACCGCATTGAAGCGGCGGTGCGTCCAGACAACACACCCTCAGTTTTGTTATTAGAAGCTCAAGAATTCGCCCGCGAGGGAATAGCGCGCGATTATCTCAAAATTAATGGGCAATGGCATGACCATATTATTTACTCGCGCCTGTCCAGTGATCACTACACTTAAGCTGAACCGCCAGTTGAACTGAGCATGTCAGGTGTTACGCCAATTTTTGCGAGCGCCTTGGTCCACTTCGCATTCATATCGGTATCAAAGATGAGAGTTTCGTCGCCGGGCACCACCAGCCATGCATTATCTTGCAATTCCATTTCGAGCTGTCCATCCGACCAACCTGCATAGCCAACGGCTAAGACGGCTTTGTTTGGAGCATGATCCGCTACGAGCGATTCAAGAACGTCTTTTGTGGATGTCATCATTAGCGTATCAGATAGTCGCAAGGAGTTTTTGTCATTTTTAAAGTCAGGCGAATGCAGAACGAAGCCGCGATTTGTATCCACAGGACCACCCGACAATACTGGACTATCAGCGACTTTGACCTTGCCTGAAATGCCGATGTGATCCAGCATTTTAGAAAGCGGCATATCTTTAGTCTTGTTAATGACGAGGCCCATTGCCCCTTCTTTATCATGGTTGCAAATGTAAATGACGGCGCGTGCGAAACGGGGGTCACGCATCTCTGGCGTTGCCACGAGGAACTTGCCGCCGAGGTGGCCACCGTCATTAATTAATATCGGATTATCTTTGCTCATGGGCTATAAATGAGACTAAAGCCGAAAACTTCAAGGTCTATCTTGCAACCTATACGTCGTGCCCCCATATTTAAACCAAGATAACTTATATTGGAGAGAGCCATGACAATTAAAGTCGGTGACAAATTACCCGAAGCTACATTTATGACAATGGATACTGACGGGCCCGTACCTACCACGACATCGGATGTATTTAGCGGAAAACGCGTGGCACTTTTTGCGGTTCCAGGGGCGTTCACGCCGACCTGTTCAGCTAAACACCTTCCTGGTTTTAAAGATAATGCTGAAGCGTTTAAGGCTAAGGGTATTGATGCCATTGCCTGTACATCTGTGAATGATGTGTTTGTGATGGGCGCATGGGGCAAGGAGCAAGGAATTTCAACTGAGATGAAAATGCTTGCTGATGGTAATGGCGATTTTGCTAAAGACATTGGACTGACGCTCGATGCCTCTGGTTTTGGTATGGGCGCGCGCAGTCAGCGCTATGCGATGGTCGTTAATGACGGTGTTGTTGAAAGCTTGTATATAGAAGACGGCGGAGAGTTTAAAGTTTCCTCAGCTGAGTATCTTCTCGGCAATATTTAAATTTATTCGCCTCGCTTATGCGGGGCGTTTTGCTTTAAATTTCATAAATAGAGGGAAAGTCCATGGACGCTAGTAGTATCATTTTTGTCATTCTCGTTTTATTCGCGATTGTTCTTGCGATTAAGACAATCGTTGTCGTTCCGCAGGGCGCTGAGTACACGCTTGAACGTTTTGGCCGATATGTGAAAACCCTCAAACCAGGCCTAACTTTCATTACGCCCTTTCTTGATACTGTTGGTATTAAAATGGACATGCGCGAGCGTGTTGTCGACGTACCGAGCCAAGACGTAATTACCAAAGATAATGTGATGGTGACGGCGGATGCGGTTATCTTTATTCAAGTTATTGACGTACGCCGCGCGGCTTATGAGGTGACTAATCTTGAAAACGCCATCCAAAATCTCTGCTTGACCAATGTGCGTACGGTGGTCGGCTCTATGGATTTGGATGAAGTACTCTCACGCCGCGATGAAATTAACGCGCGTCTTTTGACTGTTATCGACTCAGCCACAGATAGCTGGGGCACAAAGGTCACGCGTATCGAAATTAAAGATCTTTCGCCGCCGCATGACATCACTCAAGCTATGAATAAGCAGATGAAAGCCGAACGTGAAAAACGTTCTGAGATTCTTCTCGCTGAAGGTTTGAAACAATCGTCTATTCTGAAGGCGGAAGGTGAAAAAGAAGCTGCTATCCGTGAAGCCGAGGGCCGTAAAGAATCTGCTTTCCTAGACGCCGAAGCGCGCGAACGTGAAGCGTCTGCTGAAGCGGCCGCGACTCAAATGGTGAGCCAAGCGATTGCTAAAGGTGATGTTAATGCCATCAACTATTTCGTTGCGCAGGAATATGTCAAAGCTTTTGAAAGCCTTGCTAAGTCCCCTAATCAGAAAACTGTTATTGTGCCAGCTGAACTCTCAAGTCTCGCGGCGACAGTTGGCGGTATTTCAGGACTACTCGAAGCTGGTAAGAGTAAGAAATAATAACCCTAAATAGGGAAGGGGAACTCATATGGATAACGAACCCAATGCTGTAATCGCCCTGCTGCAAAGCATGACGGGCACGAAATGGATTATCATCGGTGTTGTGCTTCTAATTGCGGAGCTTGTTACGGGTACGACCTATATTTTATGGCCTGCTGTTGCAGCGTTATTTGTCGGTCTAGTGACTTTTATCTTGCCGCTGTCATGGGAAATGCAGTTTCTGATTTTCTTCCTCGCCTCGGCAGTGCTGCTGTTTTGGGGTCATAAATATTTGCGCCCGAAAATGAAAGGCGGCGAACCGTCAGAGCTTAATGACCGCGCCCGCACCATGGTCGGAGAACGCTGCAAAGCCGTCGCCGATTTTGAAACAGGCCAAGGCCGCGTCCAAATGGGCGACACTCAATGGCGCGCCAAAATGGTCGACGGAACAGCTAAGGCAGGGCAAGAGCTACGCATTGTGCGAGTTGATGGGACGACTTTAGTGTGTGAGTTGGTTTAGGTCGCTTTAATGCAAGGATGCAGATATGAAACGCGTATCTGCATCTATTTTCACATCCATCCTAATGCTTATTCGGGCATCCGTTTTGGGCGGGTTCCTGACAGCTTGCGCGAGTAGTTCTCCGCAAAAGCAAGCCAACATCGACCATGACGAGCTTTTTCATCGGGCTGCGCAGCATCATCAATCCCTTCTTTCAAACATGCATCAAGCGAGCGGCGTAGAGGTCAGCTATGAAACAGCGTCTTTCATCGTCAATCGACATCATATGAAAGAGGCACAAAGAGTTTTGCGGTGCGCAAAGGCGCAAGACGGCTATGAAAGCAATGCAATATATCAACGGCCGCCCCGTTATGAACTTCATTATTATTTCCTCGGCGATGCCAAGCGCAAGCTCTCAAGCTGCACCCATGATCCTTTGTTTATCGCGCATAGCGTTAAATATAGTCAGGCTCAGCTGCTCGAGGTGCAGAAACAAGCGGGAACCTTGTTAATGGCGCAGAATATCGGCTTCCGGAGTGAGATAAAGCGCGCGGGGCATCTACTTTTCGAAAGCAAACCTTATTCTTCGTCTATTTTGAGCGAGGAACCTCATGTTCAGATATTTGTCCCTGAGGAGAACCTCGCCGCTGTCAAGACAATCTTATCGCCGCTCATGCGAAGATATGAATTTCTATTCGTTACCGAAGGGCAATTATTGGATGAAGTTTTTGTAGATGAGTTACTACCGTAAAAGCTTTGAGTTTTGGCTAACGTATAATTAGAGAAATTGTGTTAGCCAACGCTATGTCCACGTCTCCTCTACCATTTACTTTTGTAGAATACGCCGGATTGGCGGGGTCTATTGTATTAGCTGCATTTTTGTCCGAAAGCGTTCGTGAAGTGATATCTCGAAGTAGGTCTGAACACGCCGGTGAACACGGCGCGGTGGTAATCGCCTTTATAGTCTGGATGACTCTGGTTTGGTGGTATACAGAATATAAAGGCGGCGGCTGGTCTGTCTGGGTTTTTTGTGTGGCACTAATTGTTTTCGCGCCGTTTGCAGATGTAATCGACTCTCTTTTTGGCAGCGCCGCACAGCCAGATGCATCCGCCTAAATATCCCGCACCTCTTCAACCCCCATTCGGGCAAGCTCATCGGCGCGTTCATTGCCGTCAATGCCTGCATGGCCTTTGACCCACTTCCAGTCGACGTTGAATTTATTATTCAATTCATCTAATTGTCTCCACAGGTCGACATTCTTCACGGGTTTTTTTGCACTGTTTTTCCAGCCGCGTTTCTTCCAGCCATGTATCCATTCTGTAATGCCTTTGAGGACATAGGTGCTGTCTGTCCAAAGTGTTATGTCTCCCTTAAAACGCGGATTAATCGCTTTTAGGGCCTCAATTGTGGCCATCATTTCCATGCGATTGTTCGTTGTGTCCGCTTCGCCGCCGTAGAAGACTTGCTCTTTATCGCCAAATTGCATGAGAACACCCCATCCGCCCGGCCCGGGGTTTCCAGAACAAGCGCCGTCCGTAAAAATAACTAGAGATTTGGAGGCGTTACTCACGCAGCATTTTAGGCAGACGGAAGATAACTTTTTCTTCTGTCACCACGACTTCTTTGACGGTAATATCATATTTAGATTTGAGCGCGGCCAAGACACCGTCTGTTAAATATTCAGGCGCGCTTGCCCCCGCAGATAGGCCAATTGTTTTGGCGCCTGAGATGCGGTCCCAATCAATGCTTTCGGCGCTACTAATGAGCAT
>CAZFWZ010000037.1:0-22488 GCA_964522765.1 uncultured Caulobacterales bacterium
TCGGCATCTTCGGTAAAGCACGCCCGAATGGCGGGTTCATCTTTGGCATCACAAGCATTTAGGTAACGGGCCTTGAGTTTGCGGATATCACTCTCGGCTTCGAGCTTTGCGATGCGGGCTTCCAAGTCAAACTTCTGATCAGACATTGATAATCTCCACTGTGGGGATGGGATGATCTTTCGCGCCTGTCCAACGCCAGAGCATGGTGCCTTTGCGGTGGCTGGCCGTATCTATCCAATTGCCAGGTTGAGGTTTGGCAGAAACAGTCACAGTCACGCTACCATCGGCGTTCAATGCCGCGAGGCCATTATTAGTGTGAATATTGTGATGACGATAATTGAGGCTTTCCATCCAGATGTTGTTGATTTGAAAGTTCCATCCTTCGCAATCGGGAATGGGGCTTATGATACGTAGAGCTTGACCCTCTTCCAAGTCCCACCAGCCATGGAGGTAATGGATCATCGGATCACCGCCCGCTTTGATGAACATGCTTTGTTCAACGGTATTTAAAGCGTTGCAGCTTTCCGCGCGAAACAGCTCCGCCCAGTTTTTGAAAATTGTGGAGGTTCCATTTACGAATGCTGGGACCCGGGTGAGGGCATTTGTTAGCGTTTCCATATCTAAGGCAGGCGGCGAGGCGGCTTCGTCCAAGGCTTCAATTTGAACCATTGCAGGGGTTTCATTGGCGCGGTCAAAGAAGGTTTGACGGACTATCAATATACTGGAATCTTCTGCGAGAGGCAGCCAGTCGTCTTGGGTTTTTTCGCGACTGACAACGATTTCGAAACTGCCATCTTCGGCGACACCCACATCGCGAATATCGAGTTCGCCTGTGGAGGCCATACTTCCATCTATGGCATATCGATTAGCTTTCGTACCAAAGCTCAGGATAGGAACGGTGCCGCGCTGTCCGCTAATGCGGTAGCGATGCGAGCCTGAGATAGTTGCGTTTTGATAATAATTATCCGGATTATCAGAGCCGATTTTGGCTGTAGCGTGAGAGGCTTGGTAAAAACTGGGGAAGGCGGGGTCGCCATGTTCGAGATGCATGTCTAGGCCTACGCGCAAGAGCCGTGTTAAGTAGCGTAAGCCTTCAGCGCGTTCCGTTTCAGATGTTTGTAGGTCTGATGACAGAACTTGTTGCCCTGCTGCGTCTAGGTCACGGCAAAATTTTGTCCAAAGTTCTTGCGTGCTGCTCACTAACCAGGAGCCATATATTGACCGCCATTCACATCAAGCGTCGCGCCAGAAACGACATTGGCATAATCAGAGACGAAATAGAGCACAGCTTTGGCGCAATCTTCTTCGGGCGGAATGATGCCGAGCGGAATACGGCCTGTAATTTCGCCGACAACCTCCTCGCGCGGACGGCCCGCCGCGACTTGGGCGTCGATGTAACCCACGACAGGAGCTCCGCCAATCCAGCCCATACGGCAAGCATTGACCCGAATATTCATCGCGCCGAAATCCTTGGCCATATGTTTGGTGAGCACGCCAAGCCCGCCTTTACTCGCCGCGTAAGCCGCTTCGCCGGGGAAGGGGTTAACTGTAGCCATGGTCGAGACATTGACAATCGCCCCGCCGCCGCCCGTTTTCATAGCAGGCAGTACGGCTTGCCCCATGCGGAGTGCGCCGAGGCAATTCACATCATAAACGGCCGCCCAATCTTCGACATCTGCAACATCTGCGGTGGCCCATGCGCCGTGATTATAGGCGCTATTGACGAGTCCATCTATGCAGCCGAACTCTTCACTGACGGCATTGGCGAGGGCTTTGCATTGCTCGGTTTTCGTCACGTCGGTTGACAGGGCGATAGCCTCGCCGCCTGCTTTTTTAATCTCGGCGGCAACGTCATCGATGAAATCTTGATTGCGAGAGCCAAGCCCGACTTTCGCGCCTTCTGCTGCCGCGATTTTCGCCATGCTCTGTCCCATGCCGGGGCCAACGCCGCTAATAATAATAACTTTATCCTTGAGTAACATGCGTAATCTTTATAGGAAAATTTTACGAATATAAAATAAAATCTTCCAAAAACTCTCTGAATGCGTAGTAATTAATATAAATAAAAACGCAAAGGCCTTAAGAATGGTTCCTGATAGAGAAACGTTAGTTGGACAAGCCATAGAACAAACGGGCTTAAGCGATTTTGGCGATAAATGGTTCTTCGCTAATATCGACGCGCTCATCCCGTCACTAAATGCCCAAGCTAAGTTAAGCCCCGCAGGGATATATGGCGCGCAGCACATGATTGTCTCAGGGCTCGTAAATCGATTGCGTCATATACAGCTTATTAAAGACAATCCCGAAATCTTGGATGAAGAGGTAAATGTCACGACTGTGCTTACGGGCTTGCCGCGAACGGGAAGTACTATGCTTCATCGTATGCTCGCCGCCGCGCCAAATCTGACGGCGGTGAAGTGGTATGAAACGCAGAATTATGTTCCGTTAGAGGGCGAAGTGCGCGGTGACCCTGCGCCAAGGCTTGAAGCGGCAAAAGGCGTGCTAGCTTATATGTTGGAGGCTATTCCAGAGCTGATGTCCATTCACCCCATGGATATTGAACAACCCGATGAAGAGGTGATTATTCTCGGGCAGCTTTTTTCAAGTTCCATGATTGAGAGCACCTATTTCGTACCGGATTATGCAGAGTGGTTGTCACACCAAAACCCGCGCAAGGCCTATGACGACCTCATCCAAATCCTGCAATCTCTGCAATGGCAGATGCCTTCTCGAAAGGGCAAAAGTTGGGTGCTAAAAACGCCGGGGCATTTAATGGGATTGCAAACAGTCTTAGATGTTTTTCCAAACGCCAAAATTGTCATGACGCATCGCAACCCTCTCTCAACTATTCCGTCTTATTGCAGTATGGAAGCGAGCCTTTATAAAATGGGATCAACCAATATTTCCAACGCCGAAATTGGAGCTTATTGGATGGCCCGCCTTGAAGAGTGGCTTGACAATTTCATGAAGGTAAGGGCGAACACAGATGCTTCCCGCTTCATTGATGTGAATTACAAAGCCTTACTCGAAAGCCCTGCGGAAGAAGGCTTGCGAGTATTGGAGGCCGCAGGCATTTCTGAAAGCCCCGAAATAAAAGCGGGCATGGAAGAGTGGATAGAAGCCAATCGCCGTGAACATCGCGCCGCGCATAAATATAGCCTGCAAGACTTTGGTCTTGATGAGGGCGATATTCTTACAAAATATGGTGCTTATAGTTCACAATATGTCTAAGCTTTATTCGTGATGAGAGCTTCAACGACAATTTTACTATGTGCCGCTATGGCCGCCTGTCAGAGTGACAGTAGGACTGCGCAATCTACGCCCCAAACAGACGCGCAATGGGTGGTTTTAAAGGGCGGCTGTTTCGATATGGGCGAGACGCGCGTATATCGCGAGGAAGGCCCTGTTACAGAAGTTTGCCTAGAGCCTTTCCAAATATGGTCACATGAAGTCTCTAATGCCGAGTTTGCAGAGTTTGTGAAAGCCACGGGGCATAAAACAAGGGCCGAATTAGGGTGGAGCGCGGCGGATGCAAATGGGCCAGGTATAGATATGGCCCCAGGCTCGGCGGTTTTTGTACCGCCCAAAAACTCGAAAGCCATGAATTGGTGGTCACTTATGGAGGGCGCAAGCTGGCAGCAACCTGAAGGGCCAGACAAAGGCGGCTATAATCCGGCTGCACCTGTGGTACATATCACGCGCGATGATGCAGCAGCTTATGCGAAATGGGCGGGAGGGCGCTTGCCGAGCGAGGCCGAATGGGAATATGCGGCGCGGGGTGGTCTTAATGGCGAACTGATGAGCTGGGCTGAGGCTGAAGAAGCTGTGATCGAGGATAAAGCTAATACCTGGCATGGTATTTTTCCTGTCATCAATTCCGCAGAAGACGGCCATGTTGGTGTCGCCCCTATTGGAAGTTACCCCGCCAATGGGTTTGGGCTCTATGATATGATTGGAAATGTCTGGGAGTGGACGTCCGCGTCATACTACCCAAGCCATCAACCGGGTGGGGCTAAAAAACTTTATCCCAATGGCTACGATCCCGCACAGGGCGATATTCCTGTTGGGGTGATTAAGGGCGGTTCGTTTCTTTGTGCGCGGTCATATTGTTATCGTTTTCGTCCCGCTGCACGTCAGGCACAAGACCTCATCTTCGGTACGTCTCATATCGGATTTCGTATTGTGCGTGATGGGCCAGCTTAAGCGGAGTGCGCCGAAATGGTCTCAGCCGCGCGGCGACCGGAATACACACAGTCGGCGATAGACAATCCGCTAATATAATTATGCGAACACACCCCAATGGCATTCCGTCCGGCCGCAAAGAGCCCGTCAATAGATTTACCTTTCGCGTCCAACACATGGCCTGTGGCTTCATCGACTTTCAGCCCGCCTAATGTCAGGGTCGGGCAGGGAAAGAGTTTAGCTGTAAGACTGATTTCAATGGCGACTATGGTGTTTTCATCAATTTCGGCAATATCGTCAGTTGTCTTTTCAAACGGGTCAGGCTGTTCGCCTCTTGCCATTTTATTATATTCTGTAAGCTGGGCTTTCAAAGCCGTAGCATTCACACCAATAAGTTCGGCTAAGGCGCGGGCAGATTTAGCTTTTTTAGCACCAAAATAAGCATTTAATTTAGCTAGAGCTCTTTGGAAAGACAGGGCTTTGTCACCTTTTACATCGTCCAAGGCCTGCTTAATGAGCGCTTTGTCCAAGATCATCCAGGCGCGGCCGTTATGGTTCTCTGTCATCTCGACGCCTAGCGTTGCGCCGTAAACCATTTCATTTATAAAGCGCTGTCCGCTTTCATTGACAATCATACCCCGTGCGAAAGAGATAGGTGGGTTGATAAAGCGCCATGCTGTGATGCGGTCCATATTATCAGCAACGCCGCCGACAGATTGGCCAAGGCGAATACCCGCGCCATTATCTCCGTCGGTGCCGAGCGGATAACCCGCCGTATATTTGGGCGCATAATGTGCGACCATCTTGGAATTAAAAATGAAGCCACCCGCAGAGAGAACAACGCCTTTATTGGCTTTAATGAAAATCTTTTCGCGAGAGTCAGCGAGAGCTTTGGCTTTATCTAAATGACCCATAGCTTTTTTGAAAAAGAACTTCGATCCCGGGATGATAGGAGGGAACATCGCGAAAAGCTTATTCGCTTTGGCGCGTAGAGATGTGTAGTTGTATAGGGTTTCTTTATCTGCAAATCGTAAGGCTTTTACGCCCATAATTTTGCCTTTTGAATCTGTCACAAGTTGGCGGACCTCAGTATAAGGTAAGATCTTTAACCCCTTGGCCTCGGCGCTGGCTCTTAACGGGTCAAAGATAGAGCCGCCTAGATTGGTGGCTTTCGCGCCTTGTTTGATAGGTACATAACCTCGGTGGCCTCGTGCGGCAGGAACGGCGTGTTTTTTGTAACTTGGGACCAAGCTATTATCACTATGATAGAGAAAATATTGCGGGGCGGGGTAAGACGTTTTCTTCGGCCATAATGTTCCGCGTAAATCCACCCCGTGGCCTTTTATCCAATCAATCGTTGGGGCGCTTTTCTCGCAAAAATCTCGAAGCGTCTCATCTGAAACAATGCCCTCTGTTTCGAGCTTGAGGTAATTATACATATTCTCAGACGTGTCATCGACGCCGGCTTCCTTTTGCGTGGCTGTGCCGCCGCCGGCATAAATAACGCCGCCGCTCGCCTTTGTGGCTCCGCCGCCTTCAAAGCGGTCAAGCGCCGTAACGGATAAGCCGTTTTCGATAGACTGTAACGCCGCTGCTACGCCTGCGCCGCCTAGGCCTATAATAATAACATCTGCTTCGGATGCCCAATTTACATCATCGGGTGAGCCAAGTTTCAAGGAGGCTTCAATATCGGAATGCCAATTCTTATCATTGGGTGTCATGTGATTGCCTGTTTCTTATATTACCTCTGTTTTTCATAGAAAAACTACGCAAAATCAAGAAAAATGACCACATATATCTTAGAATACGTAAAAAAGAGACAAATTTATTGCGCATTCTGATGTGTCTGCTACTTTGATTTTAACGAAAATAATGTGAATTGATGGGGAAGACTATGGCCAATCCGAAAGTTGCTATTGTTACGGGTGCCAGCCGCGGTGCGGGTAAGGGTATCGCCATGGGCCTCGCTGAAAAGGGCATGACCGTCTATGTCACGGGTCGTACCAAAAAAGTCGGCAAAGCTAAAGGCTGGGACGGAACTCCACTTCCAGGCACTGTTGCCGAGACGGCCCAAGCTTGCACAGATGCGGGCGGCAAAGGCATTGGCGTAATTTGCGATAGCGCGGATGATGCGCAAGTCGCTCAGCTTTTTGAACAAGTTATGGATGAGCAGGGGCAAGTTGATATTCTCATGAATAATGCCGCCTATATTCATCACCAACTCATTGAACAAAAACCATTTTGGGACAAAGAGCTTGATGCGCAAAATATCCTCGATGTAGGTCTACGCTCTGCCTATGTCGCGAGTTGGCATGCGGCGAAAATTATGGCCAAGCAAAAGTCCGGTCTCATTGGCATGGGATCATCATTCGGCGCGAGTTGTTACATGCATGGTCCTGCTTATGGCGCGCAAAAGGCAGGTCTGGATAAGCTCGCCCACGATATGGCTGTCGATTTGGAACCCTTTAATGTACAGGCCGTCTCTATCTGGATGGGGCCGCTTCTGACGGAACGCGCGCTCATCGCCGCTGAGGTTCATCCTGAGCAATATAAAGATTTTATTGCAATGGCAGAGACGCCGCAATTTACGGGGCATATTCTCTATGCCATCGCTACAGATTCCAAGGCGCAAGAGGTTAGCGGACATACGCTTGTCGGGGCCGAAGTCGCCAAAGATCGTTACAATATGAAAGACGGGAACGGAAAGCAGCCGCCAAGCCACCGCGCAATGCTAGGCTCACCTAATCCGCCCAACCCTGCGCGGGTTTATTAGAGGTAATGAAAAACACCTTGATTGTTATCCTAGCCGTTTCGATGGTCTCGGCCATTGGCGGCTTAGTCTTTAATACCATGCCGCTTTTGCTCGGTACTGCAGGTGAGGCTTTCGGTCTTAGCCCCGCTCAATTGGGTACATTATCCCTCACAGCAGGTATAGGTTATTTAGTAGGCACCCTAACAGGTCCGCTTTGGGTGGAGCGGGTGAATTGGCGCGTGGTGGCCTTTGCAATTGTTGTGGCGGTTATCGCTTCATTCCTCATGGCGTCGCAATTAAGCGGAAAGCTACTTTATGCGGGTTTTGTTATTTTTGGATTTTTCTGCGCCCTTGCCATTGCTCTGGCCATGCGCGTGCTGGCCGATATGCCTGACCCGGAACGGGCTTACGGAACAAGACTGTCAGTAGAATTGATATCAATTGGTGTCTTCCTTATTCTCTTGCCCATCCTCTTTATTTCGCAAGGCGGCTTTTCGGGAGCTATGTTGGGATTGGCACTCTTTGCAGCTTTATTAGGCTTAGGCGCATTTGTTTTTCCAAAGAGCAGTTCATCAGAAGCGGCTGCGAGATTAAAAGGCTTTCCAAACTGGGCGCAAGCGGGGTCCAGTTGGTCTGTATTGGCTATTTTCACGATATATCTGCTCGCTAATGTTGGGCTGTTTTTCTTCCTCTATGTTATCGCGCAAGATTTTAATCCGACGCCTGCACAAAACGGATTAATGTTTGGCGTGCTGAAATGGTTAGGAGGAGCGGCAGGCGCGGTCGGCGCAATTATAGGCGCAAGGGCTGGTATAAGACTTCCGCATCTGGTTGCTTTTCTAATTTTGACAGTGGGCGTCATAGGGTTGTTCATGGCTAAGTCATTCACCGCTTATATGGTTTCAAGTTGGGTATGGGAGTTTGGCTTTACGCTAGGCTGTCTCTACCAAACGGCGGCGATTGTGCGTTTTGATATTTCAAACAAACTCGTGGTGCTCGTGCCGATGGCCTTTGGTATTTCCATGATATTTGGTGGCAAGATAGCAGGGCAAATATTAGAAGGCGGTAGCGCCAATGGGATTTATCTCTTAGTCGCAATCTGCTCACTTCTACCTGCCGCCTATATGTTCCTTATTCGGCCTAACTCGCCCGTAATCGCAGACGTTTAAAGGAGAAGCTGATGAAGATGCGTTATTTAATTGGAGCTGCTTTTCTTTTAACGGCCTGTAAGCCTGCGGTCATGGACGCGCCCAAAGGTGAGGCGCCGCCTGCCGCAATTTCTGAAGTGCCAAAGGAACTCCCGCTTCCGTCATTTCCGGATTATCCTGCTGCGAAGACGAAGCTCGCTGCTGATGATGAAGGCACTATCTATTATCCCATTAAAAGCCCTTATGATTTCACCCGTATTCTCAATGGCTATGACGCTCTTGAAAGTCATACAGGTAAAGCCACACTTGTCATGCCAGAGGCGGCGAATGCCGATGCCCCAGTTCCTGCCATAGTGATCATGCATGGCTCTGGCGGTATTCAAAAGGGGCGCGAGATGGAATATGCCGCGCTCTTTGCCGAAAACGGTATTGCCGGATTTGTGATTGATTATTACGAACCGCGCGGCGTAACGGAAAAGACGCCTTATGTGATGAAAACTATGGCCGCGACCGAAGTCGATGTCATGTCTGATGCTTATTCCGCGCTAAAGATACTCGGCACACATCCTGCTATTGATGCGAAAAGGATTGGCGTAACGGGTTATAGCTATGGCGGAATGGGCACGCGCTATACCTTGGATGATCGCCTGAAAAATATCATGGCGCCAGATGTTCCCCCATTTGCGCTGCATATGGATATTTACGGGCCGTGCCATCAAACGCTGGGCCATACAGGTACTACGGGTGCGCCATATCTGGCGATACATGGCGATGCGGATAATTCCGTTGATCCGGCGCTTTGCCAAGAGGTTTATAAAGAGATTGAGGTCGGAGGCAGTCAGGTCGAAAGCCACGTCATAGCGGGGGCAGGACATGCTTGGGAAAATGATGCACCGCTTTCTGAATTTGGCGGTAGTTTTGTCCGCGGCTGTAAGTTCTCATTTGATGAAAACGGAACCTTTCTCGTGGACGGCAAGTCAGGCCGTTTTCAACCCGCACCTAATATGACGCGGCCTCAACGCGCTATGGTGCGGGCAGGGCTAGGGGAACTCGCTGGCAGCTGTGTGGGGCAGGGCTATACGGTGGGGAATAATCCCAAGGCGGATAAAAAAAGCAAAGCCTTGCAGCTTGATTTCATGACCCGCGTTTTCGAGCTTTAATAGGGTGAGTAAACTTAAAGATATCGTATTTGATGATCTGGCCGATCCCAAGCTGACATTTCTACAAAAGCTCGCCTTAAGCGGGGCCAAGAAAGGCGTGACGGATTTTACACAAGACGCGGTTTTGAATGCCGCGCGTGAGGCAACGGGCCTCTCTGATTTTGGCGATGAAGCTTTCCGAAAACCGCTACAAGTCCTGCTAAATGACTATGCCAATGATGACGGCTTATCGGGTATTGGTGAGCAGCAATGTTTCAAGGATTTGGTACGCTGCGCGAGTAATCATCTTATTATCCAAGACCGGATTAAAAAGACGCCTGAATTAGAAACGACTAAACTCAAAAAGCCTTTATCCGTCTCAGGTCTCCCGCGTTCGGGTACAACGCATTTAGTCAATTTACTAGCCGCGGATTCTCGGTTCATGTCTCTGCCGCTTTGGGTGGCGCAAGAACCCTTTCATGCGCCCGGTCAAGAAAAGGCCAGCGGTAAGCTTAAATTTGGTGCGCGGACTTTAACGCGCTTTCTCAAAAGCGGAGATAGCCTTACCGAAACAGACCCACGTTACCTCCGCTGTTCTGCGCGTTGGTCAGGGATGCAAATTACAGGGCCAGACCTTGCGGCGATGCATCCTATGAACCCCGATCATATCCATGAAGAATTAGAACTCATGACCTTTGATTTTGGGTGCAATCAATTTGAATGGACCTCAATGGTGCCAGGTTATCGCGATTATTATTTTTCCAAAGATCAAACGCCGCATTACGAATATATGGTCAAGGTACTTAAGCTCTTGCAGATAGAGCGCGGGACTGATCAATCCTGGGTTCTAAAATGTGTGCAAAATCCGGAACAGCTCCCGGTGCTTAAATCGGTCATGCCAGATGCAACAGCCATTATCACCCACCGCGACCCCGTAGCGGTCATTCAATCCATCGCGACAATGATTGCTTATGGCCACAGAATATTGCGCACCTCAGTCGATCCGAAATGGGTGCTCGACTATTGGACTGACCGTATCGAGGCGCTGCTTCGCGCTTGCGTACGTGACCGTCATGTCTGGGGACCCAAACAAAGCATGGATGTCATGTTCCACGAATTTATGGCTGGGGATATGGCTACGGTTGAGAAGATTTATGAACTACACGAATTAGAACTTACACCCAAAGCGCGGCAAGAAATGGCCGATTTCATCAAGGCTCACCCGCGCGGAAAATATGGCCGCGTGCGCTATCACCTCAAAGACCATTTCGGCGTGAAGCCAGAAGAGATCAGAGAGCGTTTTGGATTTTATTACGACGCCTTTCCAGTGAAGGTTGAGGTTTAGGCTTTAAGCAGTACTCGCTCCGCCATTAAGCGGTATCGTTTGTCCTGTCATCCAGCTTGCCTCATCGCTGCAGAGATATAGCGCGGCGGCGCCGACATCTTCGGGAGAGCCTGCGCGGCCTACTATGGTTGCGGCAGCGGCGTGTTCATGGCCTTCGAAATTATTCATCGCGCCGAGAGATAACCCATTTATGGTGACGCCGTCTCGACCGACTTCGGCGGCAAGGGCGCGCATATAGCCCATAGTGGCGGCTTTGGCGGCGGCGTAATGGGAGAGCCCCATAGATGTGCCTAAGCGGTGCGCTTCCGAGCTTATTACCAAGACCCGTCCATGTCCGCGCTCTTGCATAGCGGGGACGAAAAGGCTGCAAAGCCCGCGAATGGCATTGTGGTTTAAATCCATTTGCCGCGTATAGTCGGCCTCAGTCAGTTTATAAGCTTTGGCGATGCTGGCGCCCATGCCTTCGGGGACGCCAGCATTATTGACGAGGATGTCGAGTTGCGGAATTTTCACCGCGAAGCTTTCTCTTTTGCTTGCATCTGTAATGTCGCCAGGCAGGGCCTTTGCGCCTATGCTCTTTGCGGCAGCTTCCGCACGGTCTTCATAAAGGTCATTAAGATAAACGCTTGCGCCCGCCTCGGTTAAGGCTTTGGCGATGCCGAGTCCCATGCCTTGGCCTGCTCCTGTGACAAGGGCGGTGCGTTCTGATAAATCAAACATAAATTATCCTACAAACACCTGACCGCCATCGAGCGCAATTGTTTGCCCCGAGAGATAGCGCGCGCCATCGCTACACATCATTGCGACGAAGGCTCCGATGTCCTCTTCGCATTCCCCGACATAGCCTAGCGGAATAGATTTCTGGAAATGTTCCGCTTCTACTGGGTTGGCTTTGATCCATCCCGCGAGGGCGGGGGATTTGGCATGAGGCATGATGGCGTTGACGCGAATGCCGTCCTTGCCCCATTCATTGGCCGCTGCACGGGTGAGTTGTTGCGTCGCCGCTTTGACGGCGGCATAGATGCCATAAGTGCCAACATCCCAGCGTTTCATGACGGAGCTGCAGAGATTGATGACATTGCCCTTAGTCTCTTTGAGGTGAGGATAAGCCATTTTCATAAGACGGAATGTGGCCAGAGGGCCGGAGTCAAAATTGCCCGTGAATTGTTCATCAGATACCCCGAGCAGCGGGCCACGCGCGACTTCTTGGGCATTATTGACGAGAATATCGAGGCGACCAAATTCAGCAATGGTTTTGTCGACAGTGTTTTGTAAGTCTTCCGCAGATTTAACATCACAGCGCAAGGCCAAAGCTTTCACCTCGCGTTGGCGCAGCATTTCCGCAGTAGTTTCGCATTTTTCTAAGGTGCGACCTGTCACGACAACATGCGATCCTTGCTTGGCGAGGGCTAGCGCTATGCCTTGCCCAACCCCTTGGCCGCCGCCCGTGATGAGCGCTATTTTATCTTTTAACATAATTAAATCCTACCATAATTCAGGGATGTCTGACCCTGTAATGTCGATTAGTTTTTTTAGAAATTTACTCGCGCCCTCAAGTTCATCATCTGTGAAATGTTTGAGGAGTTGTTCTTCCAGCGCTTTAGAATGGGCGAGAAGTTTGATGAAGGTCTCGCGTCCGCTGTCACTGATATATATGTCGTTCCCCTCATGCTCGACCCAGCCTTTGCGTAGAAGCCGTGCAAATATCTCAGCGTCAGGATGGTGACCTGTATGCTCCAAACGGTTGACGATATCGACTTCGGATAAAGCGCCGCTCATGGAGAGGAGTGAGAGGCAGAAATACTCTGGCTCACTCATGCCGAGGGTCTGGCAGGCTTTGCGGGTGGGATAACTTGTTTGGAAATGCGCGCGCGAGAGCAGGTAAAGCAGGAAGTCATTAGAGAACTGGCCGCTACCTAAATCTACGCCCATTTCATGCGGTGCGGCGGGGGCTGTCTTTTGTTTAGTATCGGCATAACGTCCGCCGTGAAAAACGAGAACGGGGAGGTCGTGGGATTGATAATCAATCACTTCTCCCACAAAAATAATGTGATCCCCGCCTTCATATTGGAAATAGGTTTTGCATCGAAAGAGCGCGGCGTATTCGGTCAAAAGCGGAAAACCTTGCTCACATAGTTTCCACTCGACTCCCGCAAATTTATCGCCCGAAGACCGCGCAAATTGATTAGATAAACCGCTTTGATGGCTGGCCAGAACATGGACATTAAACCCGCCCGAATTTTGATAGGCGGGCATGGAGTGTGCTGTCTTGGCGAGAGACCATAGCACTAAAGGCGGATCGAGGGAGACGGAATTAAAACTACTCGCCGTTACGCCGACGGGTTTAGCCTCGCTGTCCACAGTTGTGACAATGGTGACTCCTGTCGCAAATTGCCCGAGAGCATTACGAAATTCATGTGGATTAGGCTCAGGCATTGTTAGTTTGCGTAGAAATCATCCCTTAAAAATACGCAAAATAAACTATAAGTCAAAACAATAGCTAGAAATGCGTAGTTTTTCTGGCATATTAACCTCAGATATTGGAGACTCTATGACAGACCTCGAAGCCCGTATTGACAGGCTGGAATCCTTGGATGCCATTCGGCAACTCGTCAGCAAATATGCGCTTTCGCTCGATATGCGTGATGTTGATGCACATGTGAATTTATTCGCAAAGGATATCCGCGTCAGCCGCGAGGCAAGTGGCCGTCCTGCGCTTAAAGTCTGGCTGGACAAGATGATGCGGGACCAATTTACAGGCACCTCACATCATATCGGAAATCACATCATTGAATTTGATGACCCCGACCATGCCCATGGCGTTGTTTATTCCAAGAACGAGCATGAGACAGGTAAGGAGTGGGTTATCATGCAGATGATGTATTGGGATAATTATGAACGCATTGGCGGGGCGTGGTTCTTCCGGCGGCGCTTGCCCTGTTACTGGTATGCGGCGGATTTAAATAAGCCGCCCGTAGGCGAGAAGAAAATGCGCTGGCCAGATCGCGAGAGTTATGAAGGCGCTTATCACGAGTTATTTCCGTCTTGGGAAGCTTTTTGGAAAAACCCGCCCAAAGATGGCATGACGCCCGAAGTGGCGGCCCCAGCACCGCGCGATGAATTTTTAAAAACCATGCGGGCAGGGTATCCTGATCCGAAAATCAGAGTGCGATAATGGTAACACTTTTTGATCCTATCAGGCTTGGCGGTATTGACTGTAAAAACCGTATCTTCATGGCGCCAATGACGCGGTCCCGCGCAGGCGATGGCGATGCTCCGACCGAAATGAATGCGCTTTATTACGGGCAGAGAGCGAGTGCGGGCCTCATCATCTCCGAAGGCGTATATCCAAATATTGATGGAAAGGGCTATGTCCGCACGCCGGGTATTGTGACTGATGACCAGATTGCAGGGTGGAAGCTAGTCACTGACGCCGTTCATGCCAAAGGTGGAAAAATCGTGATGCAGCTCATGCATTGCGGCCGTATTGCCAGCCATCATAATAAACCAAAAGGGTCGCGAACGCTTGCGCCCTCCGCTATTCAAGCCAAAGGTGAGATGTATACGGATGCAGCAGGGATGCAGCCTAATGACATGCCTGAGGAAATAAGCTTAGCAGATATTGAGCAAACAATTTCCGATTTCAGGCAAGCGGCCAAGAACGCAATGGCGGCGGGCTGTGATGGGGTGGAGCTTCATTGCACAAGCGGATATTTGCCCGCGCAATTTCTCTCAACGGGCACAAATAGGCGCACCGATAAATATGGCGGGTCACTGGAAAACCGATTGCGATTTGCTTTAGAGGTTTTGCAGGCCATGATTTCCGAAGTGGGCGCTGGCCGCGTCGGCATTCGTATTTGTCCGGGCAATCCTTTTAATGATCTTTCAGATGACAATCCCGAAGAAACATTCCGCGCGCTTATAAATGCAATCAATCCTATGAAGCTCGCTTACCTTCACGTTATTCGCATGAAGGCAGGTGTTGATAATATCGCGCTTGCGTCAGAATTTGATGGGCCTGTGATATTGAATGATAGCTATGATTTAGAACGCGGCAATAGAGCGCTGGATAAAGGGCAGGCCGATGCTATTTCCTTCGGACGGCACTATGTGGCTAATCCTGATTTAGTCGAGAAATTTAAAGATGGCGCGGAACTGACAAAGCCTAATTACAAGACGCTCTACACGGTAGGTCCGAAAGGATATTCAGACTATGATTAAAGGACAACCCAGCCGCACAGCACTTTTAACAGCCGTACAACGTGCCCATCATTATCAAACAGCTCCGGAACCAAAAATACTTCGCGATAATCTAGCGCTCGCCTTGACAGGGCTACCCGATTTGGCCGCTGCTCAAGCCTATATTGATAATATGGTTGGGGCCTTTGCGGCTTTGAGTGATGCTGAAACAGCGGCTAGATTTATGAGACGCATTGATGAGGCTGTTTGTCTGCGCAGCCGCGTCGTCGAAGAAGAATTGGCGTCTGCGCGCGATAAAGGTGTTGAGCAGCTCGTCATTTTGGGCGCAGGGCTGGACTCTTTAGCTTATCGCGGGGGCGCTTTGATTGAGGGGCTGCAAGTTTTTGAGGTTGATCATCCCTCCACACAGGCTTGGAAGAGAGACCAATTAGATAAAGCTGGAATTGCTGTGCCGGACAATATGACATTTGTTCCGTTTGATTTTGAAAATCAAACCTTGGCGCAGGCTCTTAAAGCCGGGAGTATTGACGAGACAAAAGTCACCTTTTTTACCTGGCTTGGCGTGCACATGTATCTGACGGATGAGGCCGTTCGCGCGACACTGTCTGTTATGGGGCTATTTGCAAAGGGGTCTCAAATGGTGATGGACTTCATCAGCCCAAGCTATGTTTTAGCAGGCGGCGCGGCGGAGAAATCTGTCGATGATCTACGCCAGATTGTTAGCGAGATGGGCGAGCCTATGAAAAGCAAATATTACGAAGATGAATTGGAAACTCTCTTAAAAACAGCAGGGTTTTCACAAGTTCGCTTTCTGAGCGCTGAGTGGTTTATCGAAAATTACTTCGGCGGTCAGGAAGATGTCTTGGACACCCCAAAGGAAGCGACCTCAATTTTGACGGCTGTGATTTAGCCAAATAACCGCGCACGTTCTTTTAGCGCCGCTTTCATACCCTTCGCTTTTACCAATTTAAAGAACGCCAAGAATATCGGGCTTTGGTGAAACTCTGCGTCGAGGTCTGAGGCTTGGCGCGTGCTTTTCTCAACGCTCATATTGTCGTAAAAATTATTTACAGATTGTTTTAAAATCATGAGGTGATTGACGGGGGTTTTGACGATGTCTTCGGCGAGGGCGCGCGTGGCGGTTTCCAGATCTTCTGCGGGAACAACCTTATTGACGAGGCCAGCATGGAGAGCTTCCTGCGCGTTCATGCTGCGTGCTGTGTAGAGCATTTCTTTAGATTTGCGCATCCCAATCGTCAGCGGCCAGAAAAACACCGTTGGAGGAATGCCGAGATCGCGGCCTGCAGGATGGCCAAAGCTCGCTTTTTCACTGGCGACAACCAAATCCGAGACGGCCAGCATTTCGCCCGCGCCAGAAAGGCAAGCGCCTTGGACTTGGCAAATAATCGGTTTGGGGAAACGCCACATATCGAGCCAATAATCGAGCAAGGCCATGATGTCTTTTTTATCCTGCTCTATCTCGACACCATTTGGATGATTGGCGGGATATTGTGAGGTAATCCAGTTTTCTTCATTAAGGTCATAACCCACGCAAAAAGCACGGCCTACGGATTTGATGATAATGACCGAAATATTATCATTTGTCGCTGCGCTATCGAGTTCCGCTTTTAATTCAGCGAGAAGTGTCGGTGTTAAAGCGTTTAGTTTTTTAGGTCGATTTAAGGTAATCGTCAGAATTTTATCTGATGCCTGTGTAAGGATAGTTGTTGGCATTAGCTTTCATCTCCGGCTTCGTAAGCGGCGGCTATCTGTGCGCCTAATCCGCCTATCATTTCAAAGAGTTTCTCAGGGTCTGAATGACGCATTTCCGCAAATGAACGTTCAAAGTCTCCTGCGTAAATCAGCTCAGGCACATTATTTTGCACAGCCTTTAATATCGCCGCTGCGCAATCCATGGGGTCATCGCCATTGTCGATGTTCTCATCTGAGACGCCGCGGCGTGAGCCATTTTTTGTTAGGGCGTTACGAGAAATATTGGTGGCGACAGAGCCGGGAAGAACATTGGTCACTTTGATATTATGCGTGGAATCGAGCTCTGCGCGCAAGGCATCCATATAGCCAATCAATCCATGTTTGGCGGCTGAATAGGCTGTACGCAACGGTGCGCCGATACGTCCGGCGACAGAGCTAATGGCGACGATATGCGCTCCGCCTGCGGTGACCATTCGAGAGAGGTTTAACTGCGTTAGCCAAATGGGGGCGATGAGGTCGATATTGATAAGATCAGTATAGACTTGCGGGTCGGTGTGAAGGGCGAGGCTACGTTGGGTTACGCCTGCATTATTGATGAGAATATCAACGCGGTTTTTCCAGCCCCAAGCAGTCTCAACATGTCCCGCAAGGCTATCATAATCCGTGACTTCAAAAGGAATTATCTGTGTGTCTGTTTTTATGTGCGAGGCGACGTTATCAAGAGCTTCGATATTGCGACCAGACAGAATGATATCAGCTCCCGCCTCCGAAAATGTCTTGGCAAGAGCCGCGCCAATGCCTGAAGACGCGCCAGTAATCCAGACGGTCTTGTTTCCAATATCGCTCATTTAATTCTCCGTCTTGACTCGCACGAAACTCATGACGATAGCCGCAAGTATGGCGACGGGGACAAAGACCTTAAAGGCTTGTTCATAGCTTTGATTCGCCGCGAATGAGCTGCCGACAAAGCCAATGGCGATGACGGCCAGCAAAACGGTGAGAATATTCATCATGCCAATAGCGGGGGCGAAATAGTCCCGTCCAAATGTATCTGCTGTAATGCCTGTCCAAACGGGATAAATCCCACCAATCGCCATGCCGACAAAAGCGGCTACAGTTACGAGAGCTGCAAAATTAGTCAGGTAAATTGCGGCCAGTAAAAAGAGAACATTAGAGAGGCAGACCAAGGCAAAGACAGCCCGCTTATCAAAACGTTCTATCATCCAGCCTATGAGGAGTTTCCCGGCTATGGCAGAGCCTGCCACAACCGTCGGGATTAGCGTGGCTTGCGCATTTGAAAAACCAAGATTTTCGCCAAAGGGTTTCAGCGAGACCAGCAAAGCTTGGTCACTGGCGAGGAGTAACCCGCAGGCCAGACCAATAATCCAGAAATCTCTATTTTTAAGAATAAGAGAGGGGTTAGCTGCCGTAATTTTTTGCGGGGTAATTTGCGTGTCGCCATCGGGAAATTGTCCAATGTCTTCAGGCTTTGAAATGAAATAGCGAAGTATCAGCAGTGTTGCGATGAGGACAATTGCGAGGCCCATATATAAAAGCGCAGAGCGCCATCCATATTTAAATATCATATAGCTAAAGAGGGGCTGGACAAGAAAGCCGCCCGCAGATGTCGCAACAGCCGCTATGCCTAGAGCCCGTCCGCGCTTTCTATAAAACCAATTTGTCGTCAACACATTGGCCATAAACGGCCCGCACGCCGTGAAGCCAAACCCAATCGGCAAAGCCGTTAGCAAGAGCATTTGTTTCGGATTTTGCGAAAATGACAAAGCAATGAAGCCAAGTGCAAAAGCGGCTATACCCGTAAGAGCTAACTTGCGCGGGTTTATCCGCGTAATAGTTTTGCCCACTATAGCGGCCCAAATCGCAGAGCTTAAAAGAAAAACCATCATGCCGATATTGACTTGATCTCGCCCTAATCCAAACTCGGCCTCAATCGGCGTGACGAAATGCTGGAAAGAATAAAAGGTCGCCCCCGCCATCAGCATGGCCGTAATGAAGCTCGCGCCTAAAACATGCCACCCTCTAAAACTCTGTGATGTCTCCATTCCCATTTGCACATATGGAAGGCTCAGAGTAATAAGAGTCAAGGGGTTTGAAGATATATGACGCGAACTATTTATTTTCTATTGGCCGTAATTGCGATTGTGAGTGCTTTTATTTTTGGCCGTTTAACCGCGCTGCCGCCAACTGTGGAAGAAGCTCCGGTTCAGAATGTTTCAGACCTAGAAGCGGCTTATCAAGACTTCATAGAGGCGCAAACTGAAACGCTCGATTTTTTCAAATCACAGGAGTTTTTCGATAGCTCTCAGAACAAGGCGGAAGCTTACCGCACGCTTTTATGGTCTATGGTTGGGGCTATAAAAATTGACGCTCTGCATGACCGAAACCATCCCCGTTTTATACGCTCTGTTGATTATGCGTCCAAAAGCGGCTTGGATAATCCTGACAATACTTACTTCGTCACCCAGCTTCATGATGATGGTGAGTATAAAATCACAGGAACGCGCGGCAGTACAAAAGGTTTGGTCTTTCAGCTATTGCTGGGACAGCCTGGTGTGGGCAGTGCAGGAACCAGCACGAATATAGATATTCTCTATGCTGATGATATGGTCACCGACCCGGAAGGAAATTTTGAAATTATTGTCAGCCGAAACAATCCGGGTGAGGGCCTAAACTGGCTCGAACTTAAGGATGGGGCTAAAACACTTATTGTTCGCCATACCCATTCAGATTGGAACAGCGAAGAAATCGGATCTTTAAATATCACATCGCTTAAATCAGATATGCAGAGTGATATCCTGAGTGAGGAAGTAATGGCGGAGCGCCTCAATGCGGCGGCTACAGCTATTCGCGATCGGAATAAAAGCTGGATTGGTTTAGCTAATACAATCTGGGAACGCGCCCCGCGAAATATTATGACGCCGCCAAGGCCCACACCGGGGGGTTTGGTTGGGCAATATTCCGCCTTTGGAACATTTGAATTAGAGGACGACGAAGCACTTATTCTGACGAGCTATCCCTCAGGTGCTGATTACCAAGGTATCCAACTTGGTAATCGCTGGTTCACGAGTTTGGATTATGAAACGCGGCTTACAACGCTAACGCCTGCGCAATCCTATCAGAGCGAGGATGGAGCCTTGCACTATGTAATCTCACATCGAGACCCAGGCATTCAAAACTGGCTAGATACGGAAAGTCACTCGCAAGGTCTGATTATGATGCGCTGGCAAGGTACATCTACTGGGCCTGCAAAAGCTCCGTTTATGAGGTTGATTAAGTTTGATGAGTTAGATGAATTGTTACCACAGAACACACCAAAATTTTCAGCGGCAGATCGAGCGCGCCAAATATCTGCGCGTCAATTAGCGGTCAAAAAACGCTTTCCCTAGTCACGGGCTTAGCGCTTTCTTCAATAGGTTTTGCACGGCTTCTTCACCGACCACGCGGCTTTCGCGGCGGGCAATTTTCCACGCGCCATTCTCAAGCTGCATCGTCCAGTGATTGACGGCGAGGCGCATGAGATTCTGTTGGTGATAGACGCGGGAATAGCCTGTGACTTTGGCGTTTTCGCCTTCAACTTCGACAACTAAAGGCCCAACGGTATGAGCGCAATCTGGAAGGAGGCTTTGATGCATATCGGAGCCGAGCATCTCTGCTATGGCTTTGTGGCCCATAAGCTCTAAATCTCCAGCTTCGCCGTCACGTCCCGCGCGGGGATTGCTCACGACATAGACCGCATCCTCGGTATGACAGGAGAGGGCCGTGTCTATATCCCCGCAATCCGCCGCGAGGCCATAGCGCGCAATCACATTGCGAATAACGAGTTCGGCTTCAATGCGGGTGATGCGATCTTCGAAACTCATCCCAACTTGTGTGCTTCTTCTGTTATTTTCAGAAAGCTTGGAGGTTCGCCGCCGCCGAAGACTTCGAGGCATGCACCCGAGATGTAAGAGTTGGATTTATCAGCCAAGAAGAGGCAGGCTTTGGCAATGTCTTCGGGCTCTCCCATCCGGCCCATGGGGAGGTTGCTCGCGAGATGCGCCATGCCTTTTGCCCCGCCATAATGGTCAGCGCTAGCTTCGGTTTTAACAAGGCCGACAATAATGGCATTAACGCGAATATCGGGTGCCCATTCCATAGCTAGTGATGTTGTGACATTGAGCATGCCAGCCTTTGCCGCGCCATAAGCAACAGACCCGGGAGAACTGCGCGTGGCTGAGACAGAAGATATATTGATGATAGAACCGCCATTAGCTTTTAAAGCTTCGTAGGCGGCTTGTGCGAGATTGATAGGGGCGAGAAGGTTCAGCGCGATGACCTTTTGGGTCAAGTTCGGGCTAACATCTTTACTGGCGACAGGCGGGCCGCCGCCAGCATTGTTTACAAGGCAATCGACGCGACCTGTTTTCTCAATAGCAAAATTTATTAGGGTTTTGGCGGCTTTGGGGTCTCTAATATCAAGAGAGATGAAATGAGAATTATCTGGTAAGGTGGCAGGCTCCCGCCGTCCGCAGATAATGATGCTTGCACCCTGGGTCGCAAATCTCTCAGCGATACCGCGTCCGATGCCGCGGCTTCCTCCCGTTACGATGATGGTTTTCCCTTTAAAGTTCATGCCGTTCCTGCGTAATTATCTATCTCTTATGTTGCGCAAAATAATCTCTATGTATAGTCAAACTCTTAGATTGCGTAGAAAATGAGTAAATAATGACCACAATTCCACAAGTTCTATTTGATCAAGCTGCGCGCCGTCCTGACGCTTTAGCGATTGAAGATAGAGATTGGCGGCTGAACTATGGTGAGTTGGCTGAGTGTGTAAAGCAAGCAGCGGGTATCATGCAGTATATGGGGTTGGGGCATAGCGATAAATTTGCCATTTGGGCTCCAAACTGTGCCGAATGGATAATCGTTGCTTTAGCGGGTCAAAGTTTAGGTGCAATAATGGTCACACTTAATACGCGCTATAAAGGTGCGGAGGCTGCCGATATTTTGCGGCGCTCGCAGTGCAAGCTACTTTTCACGGTCAAAGGCTTTTTAGGCCATGATTATCCAGCCATGTTGGACGCACAGGATTTGCCAAATTTGCAAGAAATTATTGTTATTCGGGATGAAGTTGGGCGAGGGGCCTTTGATGGTTTCTTAGCGCGCACGGGTGTAGCTATTGAAACGGTTACCGTTACTGTTGCTGATGGAGATATTTCCGACATCATCTTCACCTCCGGCACAACAGGTGCGCCTAAAGGCGCGATGACAAGTCATGCACAGAATGTGCAGGTCTTTGAGAGTTTCACCGATGCGATTGGGATGAATGAAGATGATCGTTATTTGGTAGTCAATCCATTCTTTCATAGCTTTGGCTATAAGGCCGGCTGGCTGTCATGCCTCATTAAAGGCGCTGCAATTTTTCCTTTAGCGGTTTATGATCCCAAGGATGTACTGGAGCGGATAGAGCGGGATAAAATTTCCGTCATGCCGGGCGCGCCAACGATATTTCAAACTTTGTTATCTCATCCAGATTTAGAACAGCATGACATTTCGACTCTTAGGGTGGCAACAACGGGCGCAACGACCATTCCTGTCGATCTTATCCGCCGTATGCATGAAGAGCTCGGAATTGATGATGTGTTTTCTGCTTATGGTTTGACCGAATCCACAGGCGTGGTTTCTCTTTGCCAAAAGGGCGATGACTTTGAGACGATTGCGACGACATGCGGGCGGCCTTTGCCGGGGACAGAATTACGTCTTGTCGATGATAATGGGAAAGATGTGGTGTCAGGCGAAGAGGGCGAGATTTGGGTGCGCGGCTTTAATGTCATGCAAGGCTATCTCGATATGCCCGAAGCCACAGCCGAAACGATAACGCCTGATGGCTGGCTCAAGACAGGAGATATCGGCACGCAAGACGCTAAAGGTTATATCAAAATCACAGACCGTAAGAAGGATATGGTGATTGTAGGCGGCTTTAATGTCTATCCGGCGGAGATAGAAAAA
>CAZFWZ010000038.1:0-21969 GCA_964522765.1 uncultured Caulobacterales bacterium
GTATCCTGAACTGAAGCCAAAACAGCTTTATTGCGGGCGTTAGCTGAGCGGCTTATAGATCACTGATAACGCGTCATTGTAAGGGAATACAATGACGCGAAATATGCACCGTTTCGGCCTAGTTGAGCGTGTACACCACTCCTATGCGAGTAATCGTGTCGGTATTTTCAACACCTGGCAGAGGGTCTGAATGATAGTCAACGCGATATGACGCGAGAGCTGACAAGTTACCTGCTAGCTGGGCTTTGATTCCAACTTCGTTCCAAACATATGTGTCGCTGGAAGACCAAATAATTTCACTATCATTATAAATCGAGACGTTGTCGTTGAATTTATGTTTGAAAAATGAAGCCCCGCGCAAAGCGACTTCATTGGTACGATCAAAATCACCGGCCAAGTCCAGCAGATCAAACTCGGCCTGCGTGAGGTCCTCGGGCACATCTGGTTGCTGCGGGCTTTGCGAGCGGTAACCGACGCCGGCTTCGAGATCCCAGCCTGTTGGGTCAGGTAGTTTCACCTTATAGCCCAGGCCTGTACCTAGGAAAACGCCATTTTCAAACGCCCCAAACGTATCGCGAAAATAATCGATATTTCCCCACGTATAGATACGCTCTGTGATATCACGGTCCAGTTTGTAGCCGACTGTATAGCGCTGTTTGTTAGTGATTGACTCATTTTCACCAAAATCGGCCGTACCATAAAAATTATGACGCCATTTATCAGTTTCTTTTTTAAGTTTGATCCCGACGCCGATATCTGTCGTGTCTGTGTTGCCTGTTGTTCTGGACCCTGAGAGCGAGGCTTCGCCAGCCCATCCTGTAAGTATGCCGTCACCGAATAAACCATCTCCGCTTTGTGCGAAAGCGGGAGCTGCGGCCATCATGCTGGTCGAGGTTAAGAGGGCTGCGAATGTTTTTGTCATCAGTTTCATGAGAATCTTTCTATCTAGGAAAATAATGCGCGCGCTATATGGCGAGTTATCTGTACGCTAGATGAATGCAGTGTATTTTTTACAGTGGCTCAGGCTATGTTATGCTGATCTCAGCAGCCGCTGGTGATGTTTGAAATTAGGTGCTCTCTGAGGTCCGCTAAGCCACTAGCACTTAACATCCTCAATTGCCCTTACAGCTTTTGATCAACAATGAAATCCGTCATGGTTTGAAACTGCTTTGGTGTGAGTTCTTCGGGGCGTTGCTGACTATTGATGCCGCAGGCCGTGCACCATTCCTGCGCATCGATTTCGTATTTTTTCGCGATTGTCTTGAGGGACTTTCGCAGCATTTTGCGTCTCTGGCCAAAGGTGTTTTTCGTGACTTCGCCAAGTAAAGTGAGGTGCGGGTAGCGCTGCTCAATGGGTAATACATTCAGCACAACAACGGCGCTATTGACTTTGGGCGGCGGGCTGAAGGCGCTGGCGGGGACGGTGAAGGCGTAGTCTACTTCACAGACGGATTGGGAGAGTATGGCGAGGCGGCCATAGCCGCTGTCTCCAACCCGCGCTACGACGCGCTGCGCGACTTCTTTTTGAAACATTAGAACCGCGCGGCTCCAGAATATGGGCTCTGCCGTCAGCCAATTGGTTAGCAGCTTCGTGCCGACATTATAGGGCAGGTTGGCAGCAATTTTAATTTCGCTAGAAGATCTATCTTGTGCCGCTTCTTGCGCCATAGCTACTTTGAGCGCGTCGCCGTGAATAACGCGTAGATTACCGTCGACGGCCTCGCTAATATCCGCGAGCGCAGGTAGAAAGCGCTCATCCATTTCAATCGCAGTGACTTTTTTCGCACCGGCTTTAAACAAGGACCGGGTCAGTCCGCCGGGGCCGGGGCCGACCTCAAAAATGGTTGCGCCTTCAAATGGAGTAACAAGGCTAGAGATTTTATCGGTGATATTCATATCCAACAAGAAATGCTGCCCGAGCTTTTTATTGGCATAGAGATGATGAAGTTTCACGACCTCGGTGAGGGTGGGGAGATTATCGATCATTGAGGCACTAATTATTTTGGCGGTGATTGGCGATGTCTCGCGCCGCTTTTATTGCCGCAATGAGGCTATCGGCGCGCGCGGCGCCTTTGCCCGCGATGTCAAAAGCCGTACCGTGGTCTGGCGAGGTGCGCACAATCGGAAGGCCCAGCGTGATGTTGACGCCGCCGTGAAAGTCGAGCGTTTTGACGGGAATAAGGCCTTGGTCATGATACATCGCCAGTACACCGTCATAGCCTGCGCGCGCCTCGGCATGAAAAAGTGTATCGGCGGGCTGCGCATTGGTGGCGTTAATACCCATATCTCTGAGAGCTTGAGCTGCGGGATTTATAATCTCTATTTCCTGGCGGCCTAAGGTGCCTGCTTCGCCTGCATGGGGATTAAGCCCAGTGAGAGCTATACGAGGTTTATTTATACCAAAATCATGAATAAGCGAGCGGTGCAAGACCTTTACAGTTGAAATGATTTTGTCAGCTGATAGCTGCGCAATAGCGTCAGATAGGGACAAGTGAACTGTCGCAAGGGCAACGCGCAAGCCTGCGGCCGAGAGCATCATGACGGGGCCGCGCGGACCGTTATATGGCGCGTCTTTCGTGAGTTCGCCCAGATATTCAGTGTGTCCGGGATGCGAAAAATCAGCCCGGTACAATACCTCTTTCGAGATTGGGTTTGTGACAAGTGCCGCCGCTTCGCCCGAGAGACATAGGTTGACGCCCCTGAAAATAGAGTCTGTGACAAAATTGGCTTGGGCTGCGGAGGGCTCACCGGGCGTGACGTTGCCTATACGGCCTTGGTCAATAACGGGCAGCGCTATGCCAAATACTTTGGCGCTCTGCTCTAGATTTGTGATAGCCAATGGCCCGCCTAGGCCAAGACGCGAGGCTGCGTCTTCTATTACAGATAAAGGCGCAATGACCGCAAAAGTATAATTAGGGTTATCTTTAAGCGCCGCCCACGCTTTGAGCGTGATTTCAGGTCCAATTCCCGCCGGATCGCCCATTGATAAAATGAGGGGAGAAGATAGGGGCGATTGAACCAATGAGGTTTAACGCATCATGATCGTCGCTTGGCGGCGCAGATCACGTAAGTGACGTTTTGAGGCTTGAGCGAGCTGTTGGTCGTAGAGGCGATCTTCGATTTCTGTACGCGTAGGGATATTAGATCCCGTCACATTGCGCTCACATACCATAAGCGCGACAGCGCCTGATGGCGTCGTCACCGGATCCGATAATTCATTAACGCCGGTTGTAGTCAGAACCTCTGAGATTTGAGGGCTAATGTCCGAGTCTTTGATCTCTCCCATATCAGCCGTATTAACCCCTTCGACAGATTTTATATCGTCTTCGAGTGTATCGCAGCTGTTGAGGGAAGGTTTGAGCGAGGTTAATTTTTCCACGGCAGCCGCCAATGCGGTTTCATTGTCGGCAGACAGATTGACCTGTTTCAGCTTATAAACGGTTTCAGATGTCGACACGCGCTCATCTATTTTTGCGATGACGTAAACGCCGCCAGGGACTTGGATAGGGTCAGACACCGAACCAATCGGAAGCGTGGCTAGCGCTGCGTCAACTTCGGGGCGAAGCTCACCGTCGCGAACCCAGCCAACGTCGCCGCCTTTGCCGGCTGAAGGCGCAGAGGAAAATTGCTGCGCGAGCAATGAAAAGGGCGCGCCTTGCTCAGCTTGGATTTTCATTGCGCGTGCGCCTTCCATTGCGCCGTCCATGCCGCCAATGTCTGGTGTGGCTTCGATATAAATTTCTGCAACACGAATGCTCGGTTTTTCTGCATTTAGGCTCCGGCGTGCAAGATTTTCATCTATTTGAGCGTCACTAATACGAATGCGAGATCCATAAAGGCCATTCACAATACGCTGCCAGGCCGTTTCAGACCTAACTTGGTCTCTGAGCGTATTAATCGAAATGCCAGCCTGGGCGAGCTGCTGTGCCACCTCATTTGGGTCAAGGCCATTGCGGCCAATCAGCCGCGCGACGGCGCGATCGACTTCAGCGTCGGAAATGCTTTGATCAAACTTGTTGCTTTCTTGCAACTGAATGCGCTCATCTATGAGATTGCGCAGTGCCGTTTGTTGAAGGCGCACCAATGTCGCTTCGTCGCGCTCCGCTCCAGTTGTGGCGAGCATGAATAAGACGCGCTGCTGTAAGTCATGTGTCGTGATGATGTCATCGTTCACAACCGCCGAAATTCCAAGGCTATAAGGGCTTTGTTGAGCTTGTGCTGCGCTCACGCCTAAAGTGGAGGCTAAGAGCGCCATAATCAAAGAGGATTTGAAAATTGTCTTACGTATCATTTTAAGAATCCGTTGTTTGCAGCTTGTATAGTCAATTTACGCGTAATGGCAATAAACCCGCGCAGAGAATAATCTCTCGTTCCCGTTTAGTTTAGCGGTGTTTGTGTGCATTAAGGATTAAATTTCAGTCAGTCTACAGCTACGGGTTTTCAGATATCTATCCGTCCTCAAGGCGCGCAAGGTAAGCGGCACCCATTAAAAGCACGAATAACGGAACGGTCCAGCTCGCGCTAAAAATAGACAAAGTCTGAGATTCGCCAAAAGCTCTGATCAGGTTATTAAAGAAATAAACAAAGAAACCTGTGGCTGCACCTGCCAGCATAAGCCGCAATACACCGCCTGAACGCACGTTCCCCATAGATACGCCTGCCGCGATCACTGTTAGCGCGATTAGCATCAGCGGTAGAGATAATAATTTGTGCCATTGGAGCCGTAGGCTCACTGTTGAAAACCCTGCATTGCGAGCGGCCGTGATTTCGCCCGGCAATGTCCAAAATTGTGTGTTGCTGGCGAACTTTGATTTTTGCGTTAGCTGAATGGCTGTAATGCGTGTCGGCAGAGACGTTGTTAGAAAGCGCTTGGTGCGATTGTGGCCTAAGTTTTTTGTAACCTCACGAAGTTTCCAATACCCTTCTGGTGAAAGCGACGCAGATTTTACGTCAATACGGTGGGAATAGCTTGTATCCTCCGACGGCTCAAATGAAGAGAGATTACCGTCCGTTGCGATGGTGTTTACACTGTAGAAATAGAAGGTCGCGTCATGAAGTGTAAGGGGGTCATAGGGGCGAACCGAGCCATGAATAACGATCTGCTCATCTTCTGTACCTTCACGGAGCCATATGTCTTGTGTAATCTCGCGGGAATTTGAGGAGATTTTCTCATTCTGAGCCGCCTCAATCAGAACGTCTTGGTATTTTGTCATAGATTTTGCGGCGAGCGGATTAAAAACACTCGCCCAAATCAATCCGATTAGCGTGCTCACCATGACGGCGGGCCAAAGAAAACGCCAGGCCGATAGCCCTGACGCTCTCAAAACGACTAATTCGCTGCGCTTATTCAATCCGTAAAATGCGCCCATAATGCCAAATAAAACGACAAAAGGTATGGTTTCTTCAATGAGCTGCGGAACTTTTAGCGCGGTGAGACCGGCCAGTTCGAGCAAAGTAAAGGCGCCGTCATCACCAATATTGCGTGTCGCTTCGACAAAATCGATAAGCATAATGATGGCTGTGACGATAACGAAGGCCAATGTGATGCTTTTAAAAACACGTTTCGCGATATAACGGGACACGAGGGTCATGCGCTGGCCTGCGAGCTTGTCTTTGTTATCAAAGCATCTCGTGCTTGTTTTTTACGTTTGCGGCCAAAAGGGCGCGCCGTCCAGCGCCGCCTACTTAATAGATAAGCTCCGCAGATCAGGCTGACGAGTAATGGTAAGCCGTATTGCAGAGGGTTAAGGGCTGTTTCATTGCCTGCGGCTGAGGTAATCGCAAATCCGCCCAAGCGAATGACAAAACCTGTTGTGGCGCAGAGCGCGAGTTTTCGTCCATAACCCATGCGTTGATATTCCCCGCGTAGAAGAAAGGCGAGGGCCAGTAATGTTAGCGCTATATTGTAAAGGGGGGCGGACAGCCGGGCATGCCCTTCCGCGAGCATTTTACGATAGCCTTTTTTATTAGCACGCTCGCGGTCCGAAGGATTGAGGAGTTCGTGTAAATATCTATCCGACGTCTTGAGTCGTAACACGGGATCCATTGTAATCATATTTGTTAAGTCAATTGTGTGGGTCTGAAATTCAACGAGATCAAGCGTGCCTGAAAGTGTAAGTGTTTGTATATTTCCATTTTCTAGCGCGAGAAGGGTGCGGTCTTTGAATTTAGTGATTTGCCCCGTTTTTGCAGAATGTGTCATGGGCTCAATTGAACTTCGGGCATCGTAAATAAGAACGTCTACCATTTCGCCAGTCCCTTTTATCTCGCGGGCATAAACAGTCACGCCTGTCGAGGGATGAATAAATTCGCCCGGGCGCAGCATTTGCGCGGCAATATCCGTGCGAACGTCAAGAAGCGTTGCTCGCATTGTGCGAAACGACAAGGGCTGCACTAAGAGATTTATAAAAAGGTGCAGTATAAGCGCCGCCGTTGCAAGCCGAAGCGCTGGGCTGGCGATCTGGACAGGGCTCATGCCTGAGGCTTTTGCGACGACAAGCTCGCTGTCAATATTCAGGCGGTTGAGTGCAAACATCATCGCCATAAATACCGCGAGCGGCATTATAATGGAGACGAGCTGTGGCAGGGCCAATACGGTGACTTTTAGAAAGACGAAAGCCGATTGGCGATTCTCGACAATCAGATCAATTGTCGAAAGACTTTGTGTCAGCAGAGCAAGTGTTGCCAAAGCAGAAAGCGATATGACGAGCGGCCAAAAGGCTTGGCTTCGAAAATAGCGCTGCAGGAGTGTCATCTCGTCTTTTTGCCTCCGTTATCGAGAGATTTTGTAACAAAATCACTCATTGGTTTGGATTACCCTTCTAATCCCATCGCGCATAGTTTACCACACATCAAAACAGAATTATGGGCGGAACTGCCCGAACCGCATGGAGACCCAAATGCCTGACAATTTCACTGTAAGTTTTACAACCGACGCGCTGGCAAAAACAGGCACGTCGATTGTGCCTATTTTCAAAGGCGGTAAAGCCTTCGGTGCGGCGAAAGGTTTGGTGACATCAGCCAGCTATAAGGCGGCGGCTAAGGCGGCAGGTTTTAAAGGCGAGAAGGGCACGCATTTTACGCTTTATGCTTTGAAAGGTAATGAAACGGGCGCTGTGAAATTTGTTGGGGCTGGAAAACCAGATAGTTTTAATGCCGAGATGTTTGCGGCCCGCGCCATCAAATCTTTACTAACGTCCGGCGAAACCACGGTCACGTTTCAGCTTGGCGGGCTTGATATCACGCCAGATGATTGCGCGCGGGCGGCTGTTGGGGCTCGCCTCTCGGGCTACCGTTTTGACACTTACCGCACTAAGCTCGCGGCCAATAAAAAGAACAGCGTAAAGCGTATTAAGATTGCCGCCAGCGAAACGGCAGCGGCGCGTAAATCTTATAACAATTTCCACGGCCCGATTTGCGACGGCACTGTGCTGGCACGTGATCTTGTGAATGAGCCGCCAAATGTTATTTATCCCAAAGCTTATGCAGACCGTATAAAACCGTTCAAAGAGCTGGGCCTTAAAGTTGAGGTGTTAGGCGAGGCGCGCATGGCCAAGCTTGGCATGCATGCGCTGCTCGGCGTTGGTGTTGGGTCTGAACGCGAAAGCCAGCTTGTTGTCATGAAATGGGATGGAGGCAAGAAAGGCGCGAAGCCTGTCTGCCTCGTTGGTAAAGGCGTGACATTTGATACAGGCGGCATCAGCCTTAAGGGCGGTAACGGCATGTGGGATATGAAGGGCGATATGGGCGGCTCTGCTGCTGTTGTTGGCGCAATGTATGCGCTGGCCTCTCGCAAGGCCAAAGCTAATGTCATTGGTATCGTTGGCCTCGTTGAAAACATGCCAGACGGTAAAGCGCAGCTGCCGGGCGATATTATCACCTCTATGTCTGGTCAAACTATTGAAGTGCTGAATACGGATGCAGAAGGGCGCCTCGTCCTTGCGGATGCCATGCATTATGCCGTGACAAAATATAAGCCCAAAGCGATGATTAACCTCGCCACATTAACCGGCGCTATCATTACCGCGCTTGGCCATGAGCACGCTGGTATGTTTTCTAATAATGATGCTCTCGCAGAAGAAATATCAGGCGCGTCTGAGACCTCAACCGAGAAAACCTGGCGTATGCCGCTCGCCCCTGAATATGACCGCCTTATCGACAGCCCTAATGCAGATATGAAAAATATCGGAGGCTCCGCGGCGGGCTCAATCACAGCTGGCCAATTCCTGCAGCGTTTCGTCGGTAAGACAAAATGGGCGCATTTGGATATTGCCGGCACAGGTATGAAGAACACACGCAAGGACCCGCGCGAGACGACATTCGGCACAGGCTTTGGGGTTCGCCTTCTCAACCATTGGGTTGCCAATAATTACGAGGGCTAGGCTAAAACGTGTCCGAAACTACGGTAGATGAGGAGCCTGAATATTGGTTCTATCACCTTGAAGCGTCAACGCTTGAAGATGTGCTGCCGGGGCTTCTCGAAAAGGTTCGTGAGCGCGGCTGGACGGCGGTCGTCAAGCTTGGCAACGGCGAGGCTGAAAAACTTGCGGAACTCGACCAATATCTCTGGACCTTTAAGGATGCTAGCTTTCTGCCGCATGGCCGCGATGATGAACCGCTGGCCGATGCGCAGCCCATACTGCTTACGGCAACGGCCAAGGCTGCAGGGGGTAAAGATTGTGTGCTGCTGATTGACGGAGCAGAGGTCGCTGATATGTCAGGCGTTTCCCGCGTGATTGTCATGATTAATGGCCGTAACAGTGACGATGTCACGCGTGAACGCTCTAGGTGGAAAAAACTGTCAGATGCAGGGGTGAGCCTCGCTTATTTTCAGCAAGATGAGCGCGGAAGCTGGGTGAAGAAAGCTTAGCCGCACAATCTGTATGTCCTCGCGGCCTTAGAGCCGGGGCCTTATGTCTTAAAGAAAATAGAGTGGCGAAACCTTGTAAGGTCCCCGCTAGAGTCGAGAATGACGTTAATTTTGGTATGCGCTGCAATTCTCACTCAAACCAATATGGCGCTCTCTTACTCTCACCCGTCACGATTTCATTCATGGTCTCGGCCTCATAGAGACGTCCGCCAATCATGACGTGTTCAATGCCGTCCGTATTGCGGATATCGTCGAGCGGATTATCCGATAGGATAACCAAATCGGCGAGTTTACCTTTTTCCAGCGTGCCAATGTCGTCAATGAAGCCGAGATGTTTCGCGGGCATAACGGTGGCCGTTTGCAGGGCTTGCAGCGGTTTCATTCCGCCGCGGGCAAAGCTCCACATTTCCCAATGGGCTGCCAATCCTTCGCGTTGCCCATGCGCGCCGATAGAGACAAGCACGCCGGCATCAGCAAGCTTCTTGGCCGTCGCCGCAGAGACCGCATCAGAATAATCTGATTCAGGCGCCATTTGGCGGCGTACCGCACGGGCGCGCAGGACGTTTGGCGGAACGTGTTTTGAAAGAATAGGGTGTTTCCACACATCGCTCTCTTGATAGTAATAATCTTCACCGCGCACACCGCCATATGTCACGGCAAGGGTCGGCGTATAGGCGACATTGGTCTGGCTATAGAATTGGATAACATCATCATATAGCTCTGATTGCGGCAGGTTGTGCTCAATCGAGGTGTTGCCATCCGCCACCATAGACAGGTCCATATGGAAGAGCGAGCCGCCTTCGGCCACTGTGATAATGTTATTATCACGGGCCGCTTTGACGACTTGTTGTCTCTGGTCACGGCGTGGTTGATTGTAGTTTTTAACGCCGTGCGCGCCTTGATTTTTAAGGCGGGCCACATGTTCCTGCGCGTCGTCTTCATTGCTAATGGCCGCAAAGAAACCAGGAGCTTTCGCGCCGTAGATAATCTCGCCCGTTGAGAACAGGCGCGGCGCGAGGTTCTTGCCCGCACGCTGCATTTCTTGAGCAGGGAAGAAATTCTCCGCGCTGGTCGACGGGTCAAAAATCGTTGTGACGCCAAGCGCTAAATGCGCAATTGCGCTCCAGTTCTGTAGCGGCGTGAGGCCATCTACGCCCTGCGGTCCGTGAGCATGGGCATCAATAAGGCCGGGGATGATTGTCTTGCCCTCTAGCTCAATTTCATCTGCGCCTGACGGTATAGAAATATCCTTGCCAATGGCTTTGATACGGCCATTTTCGATAATGACCGTACCGTCTTCAATGACGCCGCCATCTTTGCCAGCCATAGTGATGATACGCGCGCCAGTCAGGGCCACCATGCCCTCTGGGCGATCAGCTTTTACGCGGCGATTTAGAGTGTCGCCTGTTTTAGGGGCTTCGTAATCCTTATTCGTTAGAGCTTTCGCTGCATTAGTTTTGAACAGTGATGAACCGAGTGACCAATGCAAAGTCGTGCCATCTTTAGACCAGCTTGGGTATGTTGCGCCGCCGTAAGAGAGCTTTTTGATGGGTAGGGATTTGCCACTACGGGACGCGTCTACATCCTGCGGCCCCGGCATGATGGGCATTACGTAGAGATTATAATTCTCGCGAAACGCTACATGTTTGCCGGTTGGAGACATGACGTACATTTGCGCCATTTTAGAGGACGCGTGTGTGCGCTCTTTGTCGCCAAGGAGATTGGTCGAGACAAGCGCATTCTTTTTGTCTCTTGAAGTGGTGAAATAGATGCGCAAATTATCTGCACCGAAATGCGGATGATGGCCTGATTTACTGACGCGCACAGGGTCGGACCCATCAATAGCTTGGACGTAAATGCCAGCTGCGCTAGAATAAAGGTCAGAGGTGAGGCGGCCGCCTGAGTCTTTTTCATAAGTTACAAATTCGCCGTCAGGAGACAGCACAGGGCGACGATACTGACCGGGTTTTCCAGTAATTGTTGTGATCTTGCCTGAGCTGACATTCAGAGTATGAACCGCGCCAAGATCATCATCATTCCATGTTGTGAACACAAGCGTTTTTCCATCGCGAGAGAAAGCGGGATCAAGCTCGTGCATTGTTTCTGGGAGCTTGGTCAGTCGCTTGGCCTCCGCCCTGTTTGATTTCATGTAAAGTTTACCAAGGCTTTCAAAAACCGTCTTGTCGCCGTCCGGTGAAACAGTCACAAAACGCGGCATTTTTGTCTCGAACGTATCTGGGGAAACAGCTCTTTTGGGGCGCGGCGCATCCATGACAGTGCGCGTGTCTTTCACGCTAAATTCAATATGCTCAATGTTGTCGTCTTCGACATCGAGGCGGTGAATTTGACCGCTAGCCCAGAAATAAAGGCTTTTGCTATCGGGGCTCCAGTCCATATTCGGATAGACGCCGTGAACCGCCCATGTCTCTTGCATATCTTGATCTAGGTGATCGAACACCATGCGCTCTTTGCCGCTCTCTAAATCTTTGATGAAGAGCTTTGATTTTGCGCGCACGCGCCGCACAAAGGCGATGGATTTTCCATCAGGTGAAGGCGTCGGGCGCACTGCGCCGCCTGCGCCTCCAACAACGCTACTTATGTCGCCGGTTTCCATTTCATATTTCTTAATTTCAAAAAGGCGCTTATTGCTATCTTGGGCATACTCAAATATTGGCCCCGGAGTCGTGTTGGCAGAGTAATAGAGATGTTTTCCATCGGGCGAGAACATCGGCTCGCCAATCTCTTTTTGGAAATTATCTGATGGTTTTTTTGTGAGCTGCACGCCAGAGCCGCCGCTTGTATGATAAAGCCACATTTCGCCCGTGCCGAGCGAACGTGACGTGGTGAAATGTTTACGGGCTGCGATGAATTGCCCGTCAGGGGACCAAGTCGGATTGTTCAAAAGACGAAAACTTTCATCCGTAACTTGCTCCATATCGGAGCCATCAACATTCATCGTCCAAATATTGTCGCCGCCTGCGCGGTCAGAGGTGAAGGCGAGGCGTTTGCCGTCGGGACTGAAGCGGGGTTGAATTTCCCACGCCATACCGCTTGCAATATTTTTGGCCGTCCCGCCGCTCGCGGGCATGGTGTAGATATCGCCAAGCAAGTCAAAAGCGATTGTCTTTCCGTCGGGCGAGACATCAAGGCTCATCCATGTGCCTTCTGTGACGTTGATTTTAATATCGCGTTTCTTACCCGGCGGGTTTGTGACGTCCCATTTTTCCTTCTCTTTTTTAGCTGCGTCGCCGTCATTGTCAGCAAAGACTGGCGCTGTAAAAAAGCTTGCGCCAATAATAAGCGCTGCACTGCTAAGAAGGACTTTAGTAATGGACATGCGTGTCTCCGATTTGTGAATTATTTTTATTTATAGCTACGCTCTTAAAGGCGCACTGTCTTCAAAACTCGCCTAAGAGGCGAGTGAATTTGTTGTGAAATGGGTTTTAATCTGCCAGTCGCGACTTTAAAATCTGCCCGCTGCGCCGGGGAAGACAACAGGGGTTTCATAACCGTCTTTGCTTACCGCGCTGACGCCAAAGAAGTAATTATCAATGACGAGGTTTTTAAATTCCCATTCCGTCACGTCGCCGACAAAACGTGAATGCGTCCATTCAGGCGCTGTTGTGTCTCGCCAATGCACCCGGTAACCGGCGAGGTTGCGCGCGGCTTTACCTGTCGGGCGTTCCCATTTTAGGGTGGCGGATGGCTCAACCGCGCCGCTGGCTTCAACATTGATCGGAAAGGGCGGGGCGCCGGCCATGCCGGCCATTGTGACCGCGTTGAGCGCTGTGAGTTTTGCCGCATAATTTGCGTCTACGCCCTCCATTGTATCGCCATATTCAACACCGTCTTCCGTACGCAAATCCTGATGTTGACGATCGTAATGCTCATGGGTTTCCATAATGCGGATACCGGGAATACCGACTTGGTTGAAGGGGCGGTGGTGGCCTCCGCGTGAAAAGCGGTCGAGGCGATAAATCATTTTGATGTCTAGATTGGTCATATATTGATCGCCTTGAGATTTGACGTAGCGTGCCAAATTGCGTGAGGGGCTATCGACTTCGCCGCCCGTGAAACGCCGCGCGCGTGCCTCAGCTTCAGTCTCATTAGCGCGTGTGCCCTCACTAAAGACGCGTACAACGGAATTATTTATAACGCCGTCAATTCCCGCGATATTGGAAATCATATCATTGTTCAAAACACCTTTAATTTCCCAACCCTCTTTGAGTGCGAAATCAGCAACGATTTCTCCTCCAAAAAGGCCTTGTTCTTCGCCCGATAGGCCCGCGTAGATTATGCTGCCTGCATATTTGCGTTTCGATAAAATGCGCGCCGCTTCAATAGTGCCGGCCATACCCGAAGCGTTATCATTCGCGCCGGGGCTATCGGATGTGCCGTTAAGCGGGTCTGAAACACGGCTATCAATATCGCCGCTCATCATCACATATCGGTTTGGATCGAGTGTGCCGCGCTGTATCGCGAGAACGCTGACGACCTCTGTGGGTTCAGGAATGCGGCGCTCACCTTCGATGATGTCGCTGACATATATGACCTCAAGACAGCCGCCGCAGTCTTTGGAGATTTTTTCAAATTCTTCAAAAATCCAGCGCCGTGCTGCGCCAATACCGCGTGTGCCGGACTCTGTTTCTGACAGCGTATGGCGCGTACCAAAATCGACAAGGGTTTGAATGTCAGATTGAATGCGCTCGGCCGAGGGCTCAATAGCGATATCATAAATATCGAGGACTTCGGAGGGCGGAGCGGCTGAGCCTTTGATTTGATGCGCGCTAGCGGGGAGTGAGAAGATAAGGGCAGTTGATAATATGAATAGCTTTCGCATGTTAGCTCCTAATGCGCGGTCGCTACCTTTAAGACATTGCGGTAGCTTGTTTTTATTTCCATCTCTTGACCATGTCCTTTCGCTATCATTGCGCGGTGAAGGGCGGGTAGATTATAGCAAGGCACATACATATAGGCATGATGCTCAACATGATAATTGACATAGTATGGTGCAAAGAAAATGCGTTCAATCCAGTTCGCCTCTGTGGTGCGCGCATGGGTGAGGGGATTATCGTCATTGGTTGTCATGGCGTGCTCGGCAATATTGCGAAGGCGCAGCACGGCGAAGAACCATGTCATGAGTGGCAAAGCCCAAAGTGCGAAATAAGCCCACCAATAGCCCAAACTTGCAAGCGCGGCGAACATAATGACATTCAAAATAACCGTTGGCCAAGGTGAGGTTTTTTGAAAGGCATCTGATCCGTCAATGCCGTCCATTTTACCCGGTGACATTTGCGCGAGGCGAATCCGCAAAAAAGTTTGTCCCGTTATATCGCGAAAAAATTTACGGCGTAGGCTTTCCTTTGAGACTGGAAATTTAGCGGATAACCCGATGTCCGGGTCTTTCTCGCTTTGCGCATATTTGTGGTGTTTTAAATGATAGTGGCGGTAGGCCTGCATATCTCCGCCATAAGGTGCGGCGAGTACATATTGGCCTATGAAGTCATTCAGTTTGCGGTTGCTAAATAAAACGCCATGCGCGGCTTCATGTACTAGAATAGCCATGCCGTGTTGACGTGATCCGATAATGAATATGGCTAGAGGAATGGTGAGCAAGTTCGGCCAAATAACGGCGACTGTGCCTGCACCAATAATCACAGCCCACACATGAAACACCATCCATGCACCCATAAGATCAGACCGCTTCGAAAAACGTTTAACAAGGGCTTTATCTAGATAATGACTTTGGGCCATAGCTTAGAATGTGCTTGATTTGCCTCTGTGTCAATGTGTCAGCCACGGCAGATTGTCGTGGCTTTATCTTCAAGTTTGTAGAGTTTGGCGAGGAATCAGGAGACCGTTATGCCCATTAGTAAAGCGCGCCTTATGATGTCAGATGACACGGGAGTTTTTGAAGAAGTCCCGACGTCAGCTAACGCTTGAGCTAGGCTTGTGAGGCAGGCCTTGCAGCGGCTTTAGCGTGCCATTTCCATAACGCAGTGAAGCTTTTATCAGGCTGCGCTTTGACCCATTTCGCAAAATCAACACCCACAAGAGCGGTGATGTCGGCCAAAGAATAATGGTCGCCCGCAACGAATTCATGGTTCTCTAGTTGCGCGTTCAAATCTTCCCAGAAATAGCCTAGCCGAATGTTTCCGCGTTCCACCAATTGCGGTAATTGTTCGATATTGCGCGGGCCTGTCATGGCCCGGCCTTTCATATGCGGTGAGCTATTGCGCAATATTTCAGCGACAGCGGCGAGGCCTTCAAATTCGCAGCGCCAGTTCCATTCCAGTACGCGGGCTTTCTCAATAGGCGATGTGCCTAGAAGCGGATTTTTTGGAAAGCGTTCTTCGATGTAAGCTGCAATGGCAATATTTTCAGAAATTACATTCGCGCCTTCATCGACAAGGCAAGGGACGGCGCAACGCGGATTTATGGCGCGAAACTCATCACTCATTTGCTCGCCTTTTTTTAAATCAATCTCAATTGTCTCAACATCAACGCCTTTCTCGGCTAGAAAAATGCGGGCGCGGCGTGGGCTTGGCGCCGTCTGGCAATCATAAAATTTGAGCATAATTTTCTCTCTATCAAACTTGGCTTAAGCTGCCGCGAGATTTCCGCTGCCTTCGCCACTACCGACAACGCCAAACGGGTCAATGCCATGATCGCGCATGAGCTTGTGGGTTTGTTCGTAATACGTCGGCGGGCGAATGTTGAGCCGCTGACGAGCCGTCTCTAGCGGTTGCTCCATAAGCGAGACAATATCTTCTAGGATTACAGCTTTTGCAGAACGCCCATTTTTTTGTGCGTCGCGAATAGCTTTGAAAATTGGCGCGCCATTGGGGGATTGTTTCTTGACTTCGCGGCCTGCCATATAAGCGATGAAACGCACGCCGCGGTCAGCATGTTGTCCATCCGTAAAAGCGAGGACGCAAACTTCGCCAAACGCATCACGGCTATACCCTGTTAGAACATGCAGCAAATCGTGAGTGTCTCTGCGGCGATTGGCATACCATTCAATTCCGTCTTCAAAACCAGAAAGCTTGCTATCAAAACGGTCATGTTCATCAATAAGGCCTTGTGCCGACAGACCTTGGCTTGTCATGAAATTAAGATAGGCGCGGCCAACTGTGCCTTCTGGCAAAGCTTTCCAGCGCGCATGATCATCGAGAATAGGCGCCAGCATTTCACGCTTTTCGACCAAAGCCTTACCGCGCGGTTCGGCAACAAAACCCTCAAAACCGTCCAGAAGCATACGCCCATTGAGCGATTCAATAATATGAAACACTTGCGTCGTGTCTTCTTTGTCAGCGATTAGCCGGCGCATATGCTTGAGGGCTTTAAAGGGCCTAATCTTAAAGTTCAGTGTTGGGCGATCTGGTGAAATATGGTGTGCGGCATCTGTCATGAGGCAAAGCTATCACATTGGACGTCTTAAACAAGTCACGCCCTTCGCATATGATTTATGCGTTTCTGTGTAGATTTTGCACGGTGGCTTGCGCTACACAAATCTCAGATTGAATTAGGAATTTGACGATATGACTTTAAAAACCGTTTGCTTGACGAGTGTTTTTTTCTTTCTACCCCTCGGCGCGAGCGCGATAGATATTTCTAACCCTGGCTTTGAAAACGGCATGGACGGTTGGACGGAAACGGATCCCAACAAAAAAACAGTGTCTATTTCTGGCGAGGCGGCAGTAGGCGAGAGCTCTGTGAAGGTCTTGACGAAGGACGGTAATGTTTCGCAGGCTGTAACGCTAATACCGAATACGAATTACCGCCTGTCCGCAGACCTTAAAGGCGGAGGTATTATTGGCGTGAAAGCGGACGGACAAATATTTTATGACGGCCAGTCTAATGCTAAGGATTGGAAAAAAACCGAAGTTATTTTCAATAGCGGGAACGCTAATAAGGGCTTCATATTCGCCAGCGGACGCGGGAAGAAAGGTGGACGCTTTGATGAGTTTATGCTCACGCGCGTTGACAGCGCGGCAGAGGTGAGCACGAGAGTCATAACTAAATCAGCAGGCGGCTATGGCCTTGCGCCAAATCTTACGCCCGCGCAAAATTTTGATTTACTGGGCTGGACTTTGACCACGCCTGCCGATGATAATCGCGACGGAAAGGCTGATCTGACAAGTGAGGTCAAACTAGCCAAAGGCTACACACATCCTAAGTATTTCTTTACAGCGCCTGATGGCGGTATGGTGATGACAGCCACAGTTGGCGGGGCAACAACATCAAAAAATACAAAAAATGTGCGGTCTGAACTGCGCGAAATGCTGCGCCGTGGGGATACGTCCATTTCAACACGTGATAGCAGCGGCTTGCCATCAAAAAATAATTGGGTGTTCTCATCCGCGCCCGAAAGTGCGAAAAAACTGGCGGGCGCAGTTGATGGGCGGCTAACCGCGACGCTAGCGATTAATCACGTCACGACGACAGGCAAGGATAGCCAAGTTGGAGTTGTGGTCATTGGCCAAATCCACGGCAAGGATGATGAGCCCATTAAGATTATGTATCGCAAACTGCCTCATCATAATAACGGGGTGCTCTATGTGGCGCATGAGCCTGTCGGTGAGGACGATGTCTATTATGATTTAGTTGGTAAGAAGAGCGACCGCAAAACGGACCAAGCGGGCGGCCTCGCGCTAGGTGAAGTTTTTTCTTATGAGATAGACGCGAAGGGCCATATTCTGACGACCCGTATCTTGCAAAATGGCGAAGTTATTGGCGAGGCGGTTATCGACCAATCCAAGAGCGGTTATAACGTGGAGAAGGAATATAGTTATTTCAAAGCGGGTACATATAATCAAAATAATACAGGCGATCCTGAGGATTACGCGCAGACGACGTTTTATGAATTAAAAGCTGAGCATTAGTTCCGTTTTGCCCTCTCGACAGGTCTTGCGGCTTTAGTTAGTCTTCAAGACAACAGGAGGATGATATGACGAAACTCACCGGACAGTGCCTTTGCGGCCAAGTAAAATATGAAGCCGATGGAGATATCGCGTTTCAAGCTAACTGCCATTGTTCTGATTGTAAGCAAGTGAGCGGGTCTCCATTTGCAACAATCGTTTTTGTGAGTGCGGATGATATCAAAGTCACGGGTCAGACAAAGTCATTCTCGCACAAAGCTGATAGCGGGAGTACGCTGATAAAACAGTTTTGCCCAAATTGCGGATCTCAAATGTTCACCAGCAATTCGGCTAGGCCAACACTAGGCATCAAAGCGGGCACGATTAATGAGCAAGCGGAGGTTAAACCTCAATGCAATGTTTATGCAGGAAGCAAAATGGATTGCACTTTGCTAGATGACAACATTCCAGCGTTCGAGAAGATGCCGACTTAGTTAGTCCTCTATCCGCGCGAGAGAGCTAAAATAAACTTTATACATATCAACCATACTCACCCGATCCGTTTCGAGGCTTCACCAGAATCCCAGGAGATGGTTCAGCGCAGCTTTAACGCTGCGCGGCGAGGCGATATCTATTGGGTTTAGGTTTTACGCCCCCTGACTTAACTTTGAATTCACTACCTCCAGCACCTCAAGCACGGCTTCGGGGATGTTGGTGCCGGGGGGGAAGACGGCTTTTGCGCCCATGTCTTTGAGGGTGGCGACATCCTCGGGCGGGATAACGCCGCCGACAATAATCATGATATCGCCGCGCTTTTGCGACTCGAGTGCCGCGCGAAGTTCAGGCACGAGCGTTAAATGGCCTGCCGCAAGTGAACTGGCGGCGATAACATCGACATCTGAATCAATGCCTGATTTTGCGGCTTCTTCGGGTGTTTGAAATAGCGGGCCAATGACAACATCAAAGCCAATATCTTTAAACGCAGAGGCCACAACTTTCTGGCCGCGGTCGTGGCCGTCTTGGCCCATTTTCGCAATCATGATTTTGGGCTTACGGCCTTCAAGCTCGGTAAAGGCATTTATACGTTTTACGGCTTCTTTGAAGGTGGGGTTGCTTGGGTCAAAGGCTGAAGAATACACCCCGGTCACCCCGCTTGGCGTGGCTTCATAGCGGCCCCAGACTTTCTCAAGCGCGTAAGACATTTCGCCTACTGTGGCGCGCGCCAGCGCCGCTTCAATGGCGAGGGCGAGAAGGTTTCCTTCGCCCGTGCCTGCACATTTTGTGAGCGCATCGAGCGTCACCGCGACCGCCTCTTCATTACGTTCGGCTTTGAGTTTTTTGAGCCGCGCAATCTGGCCTGCCCGAACGGCGGCATTATCAACCGTCAAAATTGGTATGTCGTCCTTTTCGTCCGAGAGATATTTATTCACGCCGACGACTGTTTGCGCGCCGCTGTCGATGCGGGCTTGAATTCGAGCTGCGGATTCTTCAATGCGCATTTTGGGAATGCCGGCTTCAATCGCAGCTGCCATTCCGCCTAGCGCTTCAACTTCATCGATATGGACCATAGCTTTGGCGACAAGATCATGGGTAAGTTTTTCGACATAATAGCTGCCGCCCCATGGGTCTATTTGCTTGGTGTGACCCCCTTCGGTCTGCAGAAAGACCTGCGTATTGCGCGCGATACGCGCGGAAAAATCTGTGGGGAGGGCGATGGCTTCATCGAGTGAATTGGTGTGCAGGCTTTGTGTGTGGCCATCCACGGCAGCCATGGCCTCAATATGGGTACGGCCGACATTGTTAAACACATCTTGCGCCGTCAATGACCAGCCAGAGGTCTGACAATGAGTGCGCAGCATGGTTGATTTGGGTTTCTTTGCCCCGAGTTTGGTCATCATCTTCGCCCAGATAAGGCGGCCGGCGCGCATCTTGGCGACTTCCATGAAGTAGTTCATGCCTATCGCCCAGAAGAAGGATAGGCGAGGGGCAAAGCTGTCAATATCCATGCCTGCCGCCATACCTGTGCGTACATATTCAAGGCCGTCCGCCAGCGTATAGCCAAGCTCAATATCGGCCGACGCGCCCGCTTCCTGCATGTGATAGCCAGAGATGGAAATGGAATTAAACTTGGGCATATGGGTGCGCGTATGCTCAAAGATATCGCTGATAATATGCATGCTAGGTTTGGGCGGATAGATATAGGTGTTGCGCACCATAAATTCTTTAAGGATATCGTTTTGAATGGTCCCCGCGAGCTCAGTCTGGCTAACGCCTTTTTCTTGCGCGGCGGCGACATAGAGGGCGAGAATGGGCAGCACCGCGCCGTTCATCGTCATAGAGACTGACATTTTATCAAGCGGGATTTGGTCAAACAAAATCCGCATGTCCGCGATGGAGTCAATCGCGACACCTGCCATGCCGACATCGCCAGAGACGCGCGGGTGGTCTGAATCATAGCCGCGGTGTGTGGCCAAATCGAAAGCCACGGATAGTCCCTTTTGCCCGGCCGCGAGATTGCGGCGGTAAAAGGCATTTGAGTCTTCTGCCGTCGAGAAGCCCGCATATTGACGTATCGTCCAAGGGCGCTGCGCGTACATAGTTGGATAGGGGCCGCGGATAAAGGGTGCAAATCCAGGATAGCTATCCAGATAAGGAAGCGCGTCTATATCATGCGCTGTGTAAGCAGGCTTGATATCAATGCCTTCGGGCGAAGGCCAAGGCGCGCTACTCGGAACGTCACCAATTTGAGACGCTTCGCCTAAAGTGATCTTTGTGAAGTCAGGGGTCATGATGACGTCCCCCGCGTTTTCGCCTCACGCAGAGGATCAGCTTTATGAAGGGTTACGCCTAAAACAGGCTCGCCGCGCTCAGCCCGGGCCTCGGCCGCGGCCTCTATGTCGGCCTTGTAATCGCTTGAACCGTGATAGGCTTTAATCCCGCCGCTGGCCTCGATGGCTTGGAACTTTGCCCAGGCGGCCTGCGCTAATTCTTCGCTCATATGCTCATGAAAATAACTACCGTGGGCGGGGTCGCTGACCGTGCCAAGATGGCTTTCTTCCATCATCAAAAGTTGCATATTGCGCGCCGCGCGGTATCCAAAGGGCGTCGCTCCTCCAATGGTATCAGTGAAGGGCCGCAGCGTCACATAATCTGCGCCGCCAACGACCGCGCCAAAGCCTGCGCTCATTATCCGCAGCATGTTCGTCCAAGGACTGACGGATTGCATCATTCGCTTTGACGAAATAGCGTAGAGCGGGACCGAGGTGTCTGTCAGGCCGTAGTTTTGCGCAATGCGGGCATAAATGCGCCGCGCCGCGCGGGCTTTGGCGATGGATAAATGCGCGTCTCGGTCAATCGCAATTTCAATCGACATATGTTTTGCCGCTGTTTTCGCGCCGAGCACGTTCATCGCCATGACAACAGAGGCAGCCATTACCGCAAGCTCTTGTGCGTCTGTCCCGCCGGCTTCGTGAACACGGGCAGAGCATAATGTTATGGCGCGCCAGTTGTCGGGACAGCGGTCAATGACGTTCGCAATTGTGCTTTCATTTTGGATTATATCCAGCCCCAGAGTAACATGCGACTGGCTTAGGTCGGCCGTGCTTAAAATGTCTTCGATTTGCCTGTCTGTCGCATCGCGAAAACTAATTGGAATGAGATCTAAGTGAACTTGTTCAAAAAGGCGCGTGAGGTCGGCGGCCCGCGTTATGGCCACGCCTGTCTCGCCAAGGGTAATGCGCGCCGCGCTCGCGCCGCCATTCAAATCATCAAACAGCTGCTGATTGGCGAAGGCTAGTTCTGGGTCACGCACAGGCGCGCATATGTGCCAATCACGGCCACTTAGCAGAGGGGGGGTACTGCCTCTTATTGCGGCTGGCGCAGCAGGTCGGTCACTTAGCGTGGTAAGCGGGCCGCGCGTAAGCTCGTCTTCTGTGCGGTGGGTCAAACTGTCCATATCCGTGCCTTTTAGGCCTTTTTCGACAAGTAATTCCCAGTCGGCGCGGGCTTTTCCTTCGAAGGGCGGAACAGAATCAAGGTTTAGGGCGGGCGTTTTTGTCATGCCCTTCTTATAGACTATCAGGCTCAACACGCCAGTGACCTGCGGTAAACCCTCTAGTTTTTGATAGATGATAAAAATAACAGTGATTTAAGCGAAAACGCAGCTGTTTGGTATATAGAACGATTGTTTCTTATAAAGGTTATTGATATTGCCCGCGCAAATGCTTATGTGCGCTGCGA
>CAZFWZ010000039.1:0-21917 GCA_964522765.1 uncultured Caulobacterales bacterium
ATGGTAGCCTGAGCTATGATATCAATGATAATTTCACAGTGAACGTTGATGCGGTTAATCTTACTGAGTCTGATGCAGACGTCTCATGTACGAGTGATGGCGGACTGCCATGTTACCAAGTTATCACTGATCGCCGTATTATCTTCGGCGCTAGCTACACATTCTAGTGTAACTGAAAATCTAATTATCTGAATTAAACGCCTCACTTTGTGGGGCGTTTTTTTTAATGAGCACCACATTTGCAAGCTGTGACGTGGGCGTGCCTAATGGCTATTCTCTAGGCCCGATATACCCAAGACATGAGTGTGGTGTGTAATCATCTGTTTTCACTTTTAGTCTTACAGCTCTGGATTGTTTTTTTGTGATAGTTTTGCAACACCGCGCGAAATTTACGATTGGTTATCCAATTTAAGCAAATTGGTCGTAAAGTTGGGTTGACTTGATTGTTAATATTGGGTCATCAAATGGGTAATAATAATCAATAGCATATTTCAGGGAAAATATTTCATGCTCTACACACGACGCGCATCTATGTCTAAAAATCTTATTAAATCACTTTTGGTAACAGGCTCTACACTGTCCATGCTCGCTGTTTCTCAAACGGCAATGGCGCAGGATAGTTCTAATCCTGACGAAGTTGTTGCCACAGGTGTGCGCCAAGTTATTCAAGACGCGATCGCGTTGAAACGTCAATCCGCAACGGTTGTTGATGGTTTGTCCGCAGATGAAATTGGCGAACTGCCGGCCCTGTCTATTGCTGAAGCTCTTGAACAAATTACGTCTGTTGGATCTCAGCGAGAAGGTAGCGGTGCGACAGAAGTATCTATTCGCGGTTTGGGGCCATTTTTGGGTTCTACTGTCATTAATGGCCGGGAGGCAACAAATGGCAGCGGAGACCGCTCTGTAAACTTCAGCCAGTTCCCGTCTGAACTGTTTAACAAAATCGAAGTTTTCAAGACACAACAAGCCAGCTTTATTGAAGGCGGCGTTGCGGGTCAAATTGCGCTCTCAACCCTCAAGCCGCTCGAATACGGGAAGCGTCGTGTTCAGATTCAAGCTAAGGGCAGCCTTGGTTTGGATAATCTGGATATTGAAGATGCAGAGCGCCAAGTTGGCTTCCGGTTAACAGGCAGTTATGTCGATCAATGGGAAAGCAATAAAATAGGTGATTTTGGTATCTCGATCGGCGGACAGATTCAAAGACGGCCTAATCCAGAGCAAGAAGCCCGCTCGACCTCAACCTTCCAAGCTTGCCGTATAGCGACGCTTGACGGCAATAGCTGTAACGACACTGAAACTTTTAGAACCTTTGTTGAACAAGAATTTGATGACGGTGATGATACTCGACCCATCATAGGCGGCGTAGAAGTCACTGAGGATAATCTTGATAACTTTACTGACGCACAGCTTGTTACGGCATTCTTAGACCTGCCATCGGACAATAATGGGGGGGATACATTTGGCGCATCCTTTATTGATGATGGCGATGTTCAGTCCGCCGCAGAAATCAACCCGTTTACAGGGCAGCCATTTGGCGCCACTGAAGATTTTCTTCTGACGTCATCAAGCCGATCGTTCCGTCTTAACAATACTGATGACTCGCGGGATTCAATATTTGGCGCCGCGCAATGGGCCCCAAATGATCGGTTGGATATTAATATTGATGCGCAATATTCTGATCGTACCTTCGAAGAAACCCGGAACGACATTACCTTTGACTCAAATGATCTTGAGCCGATTGGGGATAGTGCCGTCATTGATGGGTTTGAATTAGTGACGACCGAGTCTGGCGCCCTCAGAAGAGGCACAAGTACTGGCGCTATTGAAGTGTCCACCCAGTTTAGTGAGCGTATTGAAGAGTATTTAGGCTTAGGCGGTAATATTTCTTACGATATTTCAGATAATCTCAACTTTACTGTTGATGGATCTTACTCAGATACCTCGCGCCGCGAAAATCAGACGAGAGTTCGTGTGGGGTCCTCGAGTAGAACGATTGGTATCGAGGTGTTGCAAAATGGCTCGGACGCCCATCAGTTTACTGTTGTAAACACGGATGTGAATGACACGTCTATTTTTGTCGATGACAATGTAGAGGTTCAAGAGGATTTGAACCAATTCCGTAATCACGAAATTTATGCGATTAAAGGCGACTTTGAATATAATCCTGCGGACAGTAGCATTTTTTCAGCTTTTAAGGTCGGAGGACGTTTCTCTTCACAAAGCTATGACCAACTCCCGCGTGTACGTAATGAGATAGAAGTCGATGATAATTCAGATTTTATTGATGGTTTATTCGCGTCAGAAATCAACGGTACACCTGTGGTCGCCACTATTGAGCTTGATATTGGTACTGGCGATGAAAGAGAACTCGCCAATCTATTGGGTTTGGGCGACGCAGTTGGTTTTGGCACACTTGGTGGTGGTAACGATCTTAATAACGATACATTTGAAGATGTAACGGGTTTTGTTCCTGGCACTACAATTCCATTTACAGTCGATAGCAATGGTGACTTTGATATCACCGCTACTGCGGCTCAATTCGCGCAACTTGGGTTTGGTGATGACGGCGATACTGATACTCCCAATGAAGGCTTTACAAATTTAGGAACGCTCGCAGCAGCGGCATGTGCTAATTCCGAATTCCCGGAAGATGATTTCTTGAACGGTGAAATAAATGGCAACTTAGTCACAAATATTGATAGCGATGGCAATGTGCTTCCAGTCGGTACAGGCGATACCTTTACTACACTTGACTTGAACTGTTTGGCTCAAAACATTGTTGGTCGTTCGCTAGTTGCACCGTCTTCGAGCGATGCCAGCGGTGCTGAATTGGTGCAGTCTGTTAATATTAGAGAGGAAACAGAAGCCTTATATGGTCAGGCTGATTTTGATACAACATACTCCGGTTTACCTATTCGCGGTAATGTGGGTTTGCGCTATGTGCATACGACTGTAAGGTCTGATAGTTTCCGTTCGGCATTAGAAGTAGATGTGGATGATGAAGGGAATGTCACTGGCGTTAGTAGTGATACGAGTTTGGATGCTCTAATTCCTGTTCGTAATTCATTCTCTTATGATGAGTTCTTGCCGAGCGCGAACGTTGTCGTGGATGTTAATGAGGACGTACTTGTTCGCGGCGGTATATTTCGTGCGATTTCGCGACCAGATCCATCTGACCTAGGTAATGGGCGCTCATTTAATTTGTTAAATCTCGATGATCCAGAGGATAGTGTAACGATTGGGGACTTTATTGGCGGTGTTGTCGCGAATGGTAATCCTAACCTAGCGCCATTTACATCTTGGAATTATGATGCTGCTGTTGAATGGTATCCAAATGAGGATTCTATTCTTGCGCTCGGTGTTTACTACAAAACCTTCGACGGTGGGTTCCAGAACTCACTACAAACAGAGGTGTTTAATGTAAACGGGGAGGATGTGTCTGTTGCGGTGCCGGTTCTGACAACGACAGATGAATCAAGTGAGATTTATGGTTTCGAGGCCACGGCTTCGCATGCCTTTAGCTATCTACCCGGTGCGTGGAGTGGGCTAGGCTTTAAACTCAGCTATAACTATGCCGATTCAGATTTCGAATTTGAAGATGGGCAGTTTGGTGAGGCCGTAACCCTTGCCGAAAACGGTGATATTTTGAGCGTAAGAGAGGGCTTCGTCCCAGCGGCTGATCTTGTTGGTTTGTCAAAACATACGGCTAATGGTCAAGTTTACTTCGATATCGGCGAGGCTTCGTTCTCGGCGATTGGTAAATACCGGAGCGAATTCTTCCAGCAATTTATTGGGACACCACTAAATCTGCGTTATATCGATGATGCTTTTGTGTTGGATGCCCGCGCATCTTATAAGATCAATGATAACTTCAAAATATCATTAGAAGGCACAAACCTACTAAATACGGCACGTGAGCAATTTAACCCGACGGAAGATAACTTTGCTGAAATTAACGTGTTCGGTCCTCGCGTATTCTTGGGAATTACAGGAAAATTTTAAGGTACGCATTCACTAATATTCCTGAACTGGCACAGCTTTCATTTTTTGAAAGTTGTGCTTTTTTTTTGCCATAAATTGGTATAGACAATGGATGAGAGAATCTATTATTGGTATAGAGGGGGACGTTAAGTGGCTGAGAAGCGTTTATATCACACAGTGGCAAATCAAATTTTGGAGCTTATCGACTCTGGGATATTCCCGCCAGGTAGCCGGCTTCCGGGCGAACGGGATTTAGCTGTAAAGTTTGGCGTAAGCCGAGTGGCAGTAAGAGAGGCCGAAATTGTCTTGCAGGCGCAAGGGCGTTTGGAGATTAAAGTGGGGTCTGGAGCTTACGTTCTGGATGCCAGTGATCTGCCAGTTAACGGTCTACCAAAGGTGGGGCCATTTGAATTGACTGAGGCCCGCGCGTTATTTGAGGGAGAGTCTGCCGCTCTTGCGGCTCCAATGATTACTGATGATATTATTGCAGAGCTCGAAAATTATATTGGTATAATGTCAGGGAAAATACCAAGTAAAATGAGCTCTGTAGAGGCAGATGAAGCCTTTCATTTGACCATTGCTCGCGCGACGAACAACCATGCAATCATGTTTGTTATTAACAGTATGTGGAAAATGAGAAATGAGGCGGCGCAGCTTCAAAAGGTTTACACGGATGTGTGCCAGCAGGATGCGTCTCACCGTGAGGATGAGCATGAAGCTATTCTAATTGCATTGAAAAACAGGGACTCAGCGGCGGCAAGGTCAGCCATGCGCACGCATTTTACGCGTATTCTTGAGGCGCTATTGAAAGATGCCGAAGAAGAGGGTTTGCTTGAGGTTAAACGCAAGGTTTCTGAAAACCGATCTAGATTTCTACTCTCTAAACAGATGCTCTAGCTTAGCTATACCAATGTTGAAAATTGGTCATTAATATTGGTTGACACGTAGGGTGGAATTGACGATATTTTCTACTATAAAATATAAAAAAGCGGGTGTTTTGGGATGCCTTCAATTGTTTTGGTGAGGAATCGTTTAGGTGGAAAAAGCTATCAATAGACTTCGTTTTGCCGTGGTTTCACCTGCGCTCATTTTGCTACTTGGCTGTCAGGCTGATGCAAAAGATTATTTAGTCACCGATCAGGACGCCTATAAGGAAGCCGTTGAAAATGCCCGTCCGGGCGATGTTATTAAGCTCGCGAATGGAACTTGGGAAGATTTCGAAATCGTATTTTCTGGCAAGGGTGAAGAAGACAATCCTATTCGCCTCACTGCCGAGACAAAAGGCGAGGTCATATTGTCTGGTCAATCCAATTTGCGCTTAGCAGGTGAGTACCTTGAAGTTTCGGGCTTGGTTTTCAAAGATGGTTACACGCCGACAAGCGAAGTGATTTCATTTCGCCGCAATAAAGATGATTTGGCGAATAACTCGCGTGTCACTGAAGTCGTGATTGATAATTACAATAATCCAGAGCGCTATGAAGTTGATTTTTGGGTGATGGTGTATGGGAAGAACAATAGGTTTGATCATAATCATCTTGTCGGTAAACGCAACAAAGGCGTGACCATGGCGGTTCGGCTCAACACTAAAGAGAGCCAAGAAAACAATCATCGCATTGATAGTAATTATTTTGGACCTCGTCCGATTTTAGGATCTAATGGCGGCGAAACGCTGCGAATTGGCACAAGCCATCATTCGCGCACGGATAGCTTTACGGTCGTCGAGAATAACTACTTTGACCGCGCGGATGGTGAGCTTGAAATTATCTCAAATAAATCTGGCAAGAACGAGTTTCGTAACAACACATTTTATGAATCGCGCGGCACGCTGACGATGCGGCACGGCAACAATAACCTTGTCGAGAACAATGTGTTCTTTGGCAATGGTGCAGATCATACGGGCGGTATACGGGTTATCAATGCAGGCCAGACCATCCGCAATAATTATATGGAAGGCCTGAAAGGCACACGTTTTGGCGGCGCGTTCGTTGTCATGAACGGCGTTCCTAATGGCCCAATTAACCGCTACGATCCCGTTATTAATGCAAATATCGTGAACAATAGTCTTATCGATAGCGACAATATTCAGCTCGGCGCGGGTAGTGATGAGGAACGCAGCGGCCCGCCAAAAGATAGCGTTATGGCGAATAACCTTATCGTAAATTCAGATGGCCGTGATGTGTTCACTGTTTATGATGACATGTCGGGCATTGATTTTGAAAACAACGTTCTCGGCTCTATGGATCCGCCTTCATTCGCGAGCGGTTTTGAACGCGCAGATGTCACTTTGACTCGCGGCGAAAATGGCCTGCTGTACCCGCAAGCTGGACTCACTGCAGGGGCAAAACGTGATTTGAAAGTCACTACGAAAGATATGGTGGGGCCGTCTTGGTATCCAAAAGCCGAGCCATTTATTGCGTTTGGTTCTGGAAACAATATCGTTGTTGAGCCCAAGGAAGGCGCGATTTACGAAGCTGTAAGCCTCGCGCAGCCCGGCGATACGATTGTTTTGAAAGCTGGCGATTATACCGTCACTAAATTTCTTAAGCTCGACAAGCCATTGACCTTTAAAGGTGAGGGTGATGTCAATGTAACGTTTGAGCGTACGGCGCTGTTTCAGATTGATGATGGCGGGAGTCTGCAGATCGTCGGCCTAGATATTTCGGGTGAAGACAGTCCAGATAATGCAGGTATCTCTGTTATTCGTACAAGTCCTTATTCAATGCTGCAGAATTATCGCCTAGAAATCATCGACAGTAATTTCACAGACATTGATATCAATCATTCCTTTAGTGTTCTTGCGACTTCAAAAGGCACCTTTGCCGATAATATTCTTATAAAAGATTCGAGCTTTAAAGATGTGACGGGCTCTATTTTGAAACTCAATAAAGAAGATGATGATTTCGGTATTTATAATTCCGAATATGTCACGATTGAGAATTCCACATTCGAGAACGTCGGACAGGAGCTGATTAGCTATTACCGCGGCGGTACGGATGAAAGTACGTTCGGGCCTCATTTCGAATTGCACAATTCGACACTTAAGAATATTGGCGGTGATAAGCGCAATAAGACAAAATCCTCGCTCTACCTTCACGGTGTGCAGGTGACAAATATCACAGGCAACACGTTTACAGACAGTAAGCCATTTGTGATCAATCACACAGTGGGCGAGCCTAAAACAAGAATTGCCGACAATGGTTTTAGGAATGTCTCTGCGCCGCAAGTCGTCGAAATGAACAGTGCGCTCGACGATACGTCGATTGTTGAAAACAATACGGGATTGAAATAATCATGAGCAAGTTGCCTTATATTGCAATTGCCGGAGGGTTGATTTTAATGACCTCTGCTTGCCAAAAAACTGACGGTCCAAAGGACGCGGTAACACTTGCGGATGCAGCTCATGCGGCGGCGACGGCGTCTTATCAGGGCGCGACGTTTGAAGACGATTTGAACGCAGCGAAGACGCAGCTTGATGCGCAAATGGCGCTAGCTATTGAGGTTCCGACCCCGAAAGACCCAGGCGGCGGTTATACCCACGAAAAGCATAAATCAAATGCCACTCTGATTTATAATGCCGGCCAAATCTACAAGCTTACGGGCGAGAAGAAATATGCTGATTACGCAGGCAAGATGATGCTTGCCTATGCGGATGTGTATCCGTCTTGGGCATTGCATCCGGCCAAGAAAGAACAATCGCCTGGCCGTATGTATTGGCAGAACCTGAATGAAAGCATGTGGCTTCTCAACACGGCCCAAAGCTATGCTGCGATTAAAGATACTCTGGCCGAGGAACAGCGCGAGAAAATCGAGACGGATTTACTACGTAATATGTCGGATTTTCTCTCTGATGGTTCTCCAGAAACTTTCAATAAGGTTCATAATCACGGCACATGGGCAACAGCGGCAGTGGGCCTTACAGGTTACGCGATTGGCGATGATGAGTATGTTCAGCAAGCCTTGCTCGGTTTGGATAAATCAGGGGAGGCTGGCTTTCTAAAGCAAATGGATAAGCTGTTTTCTCCAGACGGATATTACAATGAAGGACCGTATTATCAGCGCTTTGCCTTGATGCCTTTCGTGATTTTTGCGCAAGAGGTTCAGAAGAACAACCCTGAACTAAAGATTTTTGAAAAACGTGATGGCATATTAATGAAAGCTATCTACACCACCATTCAACAAAATTATGGCGGCCTTTTCTTTCCTATAAACGATGCGATTAAGGAAAAAGGCATAAAGACAAGAGAGCTCGTCCACGGCGTCGCGATTGCTTACGACCTAACGGGTGACAAAGGGTTGCTTTCTATTGGTCAGGCGCAAGGACGCTTCATGCTGACCCCCGAGAGCCGTAAACTGTCAAAAGATATTGCGGCGGGTAAGGCTGAGCCATTTAATTACCGCACGATGCGTCTCGGTGATGGTTTAGAGGGCACCGAAGGCGCGCTAGATATTATTCGCGCGTCTAAAGACCCTAACGATTTAGTCGTTGTCGCAAAGAACACATCCCAAGGTCTTGGCCACGGTCATTTCGATAAGATGGGTTTAATCGTTTATGATGCTGGCTATGAGATATTGCGCGATTATGCTGCGGCTCGTTTTCTTAATGTTGAGGCCAAATATGGCGGGCATTATCTTCCGGAGAACAATAAATTCGCAAAACAGACGATTGCGCATAACGCGCTTGTTGTCGACGAAACCAGCCATTTTGGCGGGTCAACAGCCTTGGGCAATAAGCATGCTCCGGAGTTAGGCACGTTCTACAATTCGGATAATTTAAAGGTCACAACCGCCGAAATTTCAACGGCCTATGACGATGTCCGCATGGGCCGCACGGTCGCGATGATAAAGGATCCCGCTTTGTCGCGCCCCGTTATCATTGATGTCATGGAAGGTCATTCGGCCACGCCGCATCAGTATGATTTGCCGTTTTATTATAACGGTCACATTGTTGAGACGAATTTCAAAATTAAAACCGACAGCCTTATTCGCAAACCGCTCGGCGCGGACAATGGCTATCAATATTTGTGGAAAGTCGGAGAGGCCGACGCTGGAGATATGTCTCAGGTTACTTGGCTTCTTGATCGCAGTTTTTACTCGGTCACCACGGCGGTGCCGAAAAACACTGAAGTTCTTTTCGCGGAAATCGGTGCAAACGATCCAGACTTTAATTTGCGCCGTGAACCTGCGTTCATATTGCGCGCAACAACAAGTGACGGCGTTAGCTTTGTGTCCGTTATTGAGCCGCACGGCGATTATAATCCAACAGTGGAATACACGAAGGGTAGCCACAGCCAAGTCGCCTCTGTTGAACACTTTGAAGATGGCGCGGATGAGTTCATCGAAATCACGCTTAAAACAGGTCAGAAGATTGGCGTGGCGCTTGCAGATTCAGAAGATGAGAATGAGCAGCATAGCGCAGTGATAAATGGCAAGACAATGAACTGGACGGGGCCTTATGCTCTGTTTGGAACTGATCATGCCGTTTATGCAGACATAAAATAAGAAGAGTATCAGGGGACTATTATGGCAGAAGCAATACAAGAACGGCGTAAGACTAAAGGTAAGCTGAGGTGGGCCGTTGTTGGCCTTGTGGCCTTGGCGACCATTATTAATTACATTGATCGCGGCGCATTGGGCATTTTGTGGCCTGATATTAAAGCTGAATTCGGTTTCTCAAATCAGGATTATGCCAATATTTTTACCGTCTTTGTTTTAGCTTACGCTTTCGGTCAGACGATTTTTGGTAAAATCTTTGACTGGCTTGGTACGCGTATTGGCTTTGTGATGTCTATCGGTGTTTGGTCGATTGCGACAGCGCTCCATGCGATCGCGGGGGGCGTAGCAAGTTTTGCCCTTTTCCGTGGTATCTTAGGGGTCGCAGAAGCTGGTAACTGGCCTGGTGCTTCGAAAGCAAATGCTGAGTGGTTCCCCGTACATGAACGGGCTTTAGCACAAGGTATTTTCAATTCAGGTGCTGCAATCGGTGGTATTGTTTCCCCCTTATTATTGGGTTTCTTGGCCGCTTTCATGGGATGGAAAGCCATCTTTATCGCGATTGGTCTTGTGGGCCTGTTATGGCTTGTTCCTTGGTTGATAATTTATAAGTCTAAACCAGAAGATCACCCTTGGCTTAGCGAAGATGAGCGCGAATATATTTTGTCTGGTCAACTCGTCAAAACAGATGAGGGTAAAGAGGAAACAGATTATAATCCGTCGACCGGAGAAATGCTCTCACGTAAAGAAACATGGGGCGCAATTTTGCCCGCAATGTTAATTGATCCGATTTGGTGGCTCTTTGTGGCTTGGATTCCAATTTACCTTATCGATAACTTTGGATTTAACGTCAAAGAGCTTAGTCTTTATGCTTGGGTGCCATATGTCGGCGCCATGTTTGGAGCTTGGTTTAGTGGGCTTCTTGCGCAAAACCTTTTAGGTAAAGGTTGGACCGTTAATAAGACACGTAAGTTCGTCATTACATTAGGATCAGTCATTATGGTCCCTGCTTTGTTGGCAATGTCTGTGGCCTCTACGCCTGTCTTGGCTGTTTTGATTATGGCCGTTATTTTGTTCGGTTTCCAAACCTCTATCAGTAATGTTCAAACGCTACCGAGTGACCTTTACAGCGATAAGGCCGTTGGTTCACTGGCGGGCTATGCAGGTACAGCGGCGAAGCTCGCTGCGGCTGGCTTAGTTTGGATTGTTCCGCAAATTACGACCGAAAGCTATATGCCTGCATTCATCATTGGTGTTGCTCTCGCTGTCTTGGCTGTCTTGAGTGTCTATGTACTCATTCCGAAGATCGAACCCCTTAAACCTCGCGCAGGAAAGTCTGCGTAACTTAAATTTTGAAAGACTGAATTAGGAGTCACTTATGTCTAAACCAACTATCGGATTCATCGGCCTCGGCTTGATGGGCGGCAATATGGTCGAAAATCTTCAAAAGCGCGGCTTTGAAGTTATCGTCATGGACCTTAACCAAGATGCTGTGGATACTGTGCTTGCGCGCGGTAACGCTACGCAGGCGAGCTCACCAAAAGAGCTCGCTGAGAAAGCGGACATCGTACAGTTCTGCCTCACGACTTCTGCGGTTGTTGAAAAGATCGTCTATGGCGACAACGGTGTTCTAGCGGGTATCAAAGAGGGCTCTGTCCTTATTGATTTTGGTACATCCATTCCGGCTTCAACCAAGAAAATCGGTGCAGACCTTGCTAAGAAAGGCGTTGGCATGATTGACGCGCCTTTGGGCCGCACGCCAGCACACGCTAAGGATGGCCTTTTGAACATCATGGCCGCTGGCGACAAAGCAACATTTGATAAATATGAGTCCATGCTCAAAGAGCAAGGCGAGAATGTTTTCTATCTCGGCCCGCTCGGCGCGGGTCACACAACCAAGCTCATCAATAACTTTATGGGCATGACAACTGTAACAGCTATGTCACAAGCCTTTGCGGCAGCTAAGCTTGCAGGCGTGGATCGTCAGCAGCTTTATGACATCATGTCAGCTGGTCCGTCTAACTCGCCTTTCATGAAGTTCTGTAAAAACTACGCTGTCGACGGCAATAGTGATTTGGGTTTCTCCATTAACAACGCCAATAAAGATTTGGGCTATTTCGCTCAAATGGTGTCTGATTTGGGATCTGTTTCTTTGGTGGCTGAAGCCACATCAAAGAGCCTGCAAGCGGCTGTAGATGCCGGCATGGGCGACGGCAATGTTCCTGAGATTTTTGACTATTTCGTCAAGCTCAAAAAGTAAGCAAAGACGCCCGCGCTTTGCGCTTTAAAATTATGAGCTCTCTTTGGAATACTCCTCAGAGAGCTCTGACTATTGATACAGATTGATAATATTGGGAGGCATCCGCTCTCCTAAGGATATAACTATGACTGACCTAATTAATTCTCTCCAATCCAAACGGGTTGTTCCGCTTGTACAGTCCGATGACCCAAAAACAGCGCTAAAGATTTCTGAAGCGCTTCTTGAGGGCGGTTTGGATGTTTTAGAAGTTGTCTTGCGCACAGACGCGGCGCTTGATTGTCTTGAAGCTATCGCCAAAGAATTCCCTCAGGCTCATGTCGGGGCAGGGACCGTCCTCAGTGCTGATCAGTCAAAGGAAGTCATCCGCCGTGGTGCAAGCTTTATCGTATCTCCGGGATTGGATGCCGCTTCTGTTAAGGTTGCCGCTGATGCTGGCTTGCCCATTCTGCCAGGTATCTCAACCGCCACTGAACTCCAGCAAGCTTGGAATATGGGACTGCGTACAGTGAAATTATTTCCGGCCTCACTCGTAGGTGGGCCGAAGATGATTAAAGCACTCTCATCCGTTTTCCGCGATGTGAAATTTATGCCAACGGGCGGCGTAAATCCTGCGAACCTCAATGAGTATCTAGCTGTCCCTGCTGTTCTGGCTTGCGGCGGTTCTTGGCTTACCCCTGTCGATGCCATCGCCAAAGGTGACTTCGGTGCCATTACAAAATTAGCAAAAGACGCGATCGCGATCGCACAAAACAAGAGTTAAATTATGACTGACTTTCTAAGCTTCGGCGAAATTATGCTGCGCCTTCGCACAAACGGATATGAACGTTTCTTCCAAAGCCCTAGCTTTGAAGCCACCTTTGGCGGCGGAGAAGCTAACGTGGCGGTTTCGCTGTCCAATTACGGCCTTGATGCAGGGTTTATTTCAGCCCTGCCTGATAATGATATTGGCCAAAATGCGATTAATTGCTTGCGGGCATTAGGCGTTGATACGTCCAATGTAAAACGCCAAGGCGAGCGTGTCGGTATATATTATCTTGAAACAGGGGCTAACCAACGTGCCTCTAAAGTCATTTATGACCGCGCGGCCTCATCAATATGCGAAGCCAAAGTCGGTGACTTTGATTGGCCAACAATCTTTAAGGGTGCCAAGTGGCTTCATATAACAGGTATCACGCCTGCGCTTTCACAAGGTTCAGCGGACCTTAGTCTTGAGTGCGTGAAAGAGGCTCAAAAGGCTGGCGTCATAACATCATGTGATTTCAACTTCCGTGGTAAACTTTGGAAATATGGTAAGACGGCTCCTGAAGTCATGAAAGACCTGGTCAAACATATTGATGTCGGCATTGCTAATGAAGAAGATTGCCAGAAGTCTCTCGGTATTTCTGTTGACGTTGATGTTGAAAGCGGAAGCGGACATCTTGACCTGAGCAAATATGAAGAACTGTCTCAGAAAGTTCTCGATATCTATCCGGGTATGTCAACGATTGCGATTACGCTACGCGCAGCTGTGAACGCGAATATCAATGGATGGTCTGCCTGTATGCGCGACCGTAAGAACGGCTTCCTTTCGTCTAAGAAATATGAACTTACAGATATTGTGGACCGTGTCGGTGGCGGTGATAGCTTTGCATCTGCCTTTATTGCAGGTATGAATCTTTATGAAGATCGCCAGCAATCATTGGAATTCGCGGTCGCAGGTTCGGCTCTTAAACACTCTATCCTTGGTGACTTTAACCGCGTGAACCGCAAAGAAGTCGAAGCTCTTATGGGCGGCGACGGGTCTGGCCGCGTTCAAAGATAATTCAGCCTCCAGCCGATATATGTCCTAAGATGCGCTTAAAAGTGAATTAGGCCGTGTTAGGAGACAATATGGATCAAGGGCGTCGTATCGGGGTCATCTTGGCCGGAGGAAAGGCCAGACGGTTTTCGGGTCAAGACAAAGGAAAGTTGGTATATAAAAATAAACTGTTGATAGATCATGTCTACAGCCGTTTATCCCTTCAACTCGATACAATAGTCATCTCAGGAAAAGAGGATTACGGGCTTGATGTATCTGTCATGCCTGACCTTGAAAATGGACCTAATGGCCCGGCAGCAGCACTGTTTTCGGCTATCAATCATCCAGAAGTCTTAACTGGCACAGGGTTTTTGACGGCCCCAGTTGATGGTCCAATGCTGCCTCACAATTTATACGATGAGCTGTTTGGTAACAGTTGTTCTGCCGTAGCGGTATCTGAAGGGCAAGTGCATCCAACCTTCGCTTACTGGCTTATTGCTGATCTCAGAGATTTTTTTCGTACAGCTGATTTGAGCACGTCAATCTCACTCCGGTTTATTGCCGAAAGCCTGAAGGCAGAACATGTTACCTTTTCAAGTCCGATGAACTTTTTCAATATTAACGAGCCGCGTGACCTTCAGCAGGGTTAGCTATATTTTATCTAAGGTATAAAGGGGATAAAAGCAGCACTGCTAAAATAATATCAACGGAGATGCCGACCCAAATAATTTTAATTGGACACTTATCTATCACTGTAAATGTAGATTTTATGATGGCGGCTGCGAGGGCCGCATAACCGAAAAAGGTAAAGAACTCTGGGTTTTGTTTGAAGAGCAGAATTAGGGGCAGGGTGGTAAGAAAGCAGCCAAACAGGACTCTGATCTCAACAAGTCCCACTTTAGTTTCTGGCGCGAGGCCGACAATTTTTCCCATATGAAGCGGCCGAAACAGGCCGTTCAATCCCACCATCAAAGCGAGAACGGTGCCCATATTTTGAAGAATAAGTGTGTTCATGATCTCTCTTTTGGAGGCTTATTTAACGCATTAACAATCAAGCGATCTGCGAGGCGTTTTGGCATGAGAGATGAGGCGAAAACCCGCGCAATATTTCGGCCTTGTCCACAATGATAGCTGAGGCGTTTTTTGCGTCCCTCGAGAATACCCAAAACGAGCTCTGCGATGACGCTGGGCGGCAGTGCAGATTTCTTCGCATATTTCATAATCTTGTGCGATCTAATCGCCATGTTTTTGTAATGCGTATCCGAAAAGGGAATTGTTTCTTCTATATTCTTGCGCCAAATTTCCGTGGCAATCGGGCCTGAGCGAATAGACACGACATCAATATTTTCCGGCAGTAGCTCACGGCGGTAAATCTCGCCAAGGCTTTCCATAGCATGTTTTGAAATACAATAGCCGCCATTCATCGGCGTGTTAAAAATTCCTGATAGAGAAGAGATATTAATTATACGAGCTTTACCAAAGTTATCACGGCCTAAGCGCAAGGCCGGAAGGAAGGCATTGGTGACGCTTCGGGTGCCTGTCACATTCACGTTCATAATATGTTCAAAGGCTCCGTCGTCCAGTAACTCAATCGGTCCAAAAACCGCGAGACCAGCATTATTAACTAGCGCCGTTATCCCGTCATTGCCGACAATCGCGGAGACGCGCTTTCCCTCGGCTTCAATTGTAGTTCTGTCGCAGACATCAAATATAATCGGTTCGAACATATCTGGGAAAGCGTCGACTAAGGGCTGTGCATCTTCAGGTTTACGCACACTGCCAAAGACGCGGTAGCCTTGTTCAATCAGAACATGGCATATGGCTTTGCCGATACCGGAAGAGACACCTGTGACAACGATGTTTTGGACGGGTTGCGTGGATGGCGTGCTCATAAATAACCCTACCGCTATAAAATGCGATTATATAGCCCAGCGTAGATTTGCTTGGGAGTTTTTGTGAGCGATTGAAAATCAGGGCTTTGTATAAGGTTTTCAAATACAGATTCAGTCTCGCCTTTGAGAACATGAATCCCGTTGATAATGCACGGCACTCTAGTACAGCCATCGCTCTCTTTGCCGGTTCCGATTTCACCGCCAATTATACCGCTATAATATAAGTCTATGTCCGCATGTTGTTCTATGAGGATGTGTAGTTTTTCGGAGGCAAATTCACCGAAATATTGGATTACAGCAATAACAGGTTTAGTTTGCGCTTTTGAATTATGCGGGGGTAAATCTGCGCCCTTATCCTGACGCTTGGTGAAGCCAAATGTAAAGTCAGAAACTGCAGCCGTCCGAAGCAGGCTGACGAGTTGGAATATTGTACTCTCCAGCATGCGGCGAAAATTCTGCAGCGATGGATATTTCACGATGAGCAGCACATTGCGGCGCAAGGCCTCATCATCGATAAGCGTGCGCTCTAATTTGCACTTGATAAAAGGCCCGCCGCCGATTTTGCGTACCGAGCGCACAGCCAGCCAATTATAAAAATCATATACCAAAGCACTCCGCGTATTAAACCAATTAATCGCATAAACGGTCTCGTCATCTTTCAGTAAAGATGCGTCGCGAAAAATGAAGGCCTTTAGCGGCCCAGGCAATTTAGCATCATGGGTTTCGATATTGGTTTGCGGTGAGTTCTCCATGAACGCCTCTAGTAAACATCTTTGAGATAACGGCGGGATTGCTGCATTTGCGCGATAAATTCATCTGCGAGTTCGGGACTCATTTTGCCATGTGTTTTGATAATTTCGCGCAAGGCAAGATCAACATCATTGGCCATGGATTTAGCATCCCCGCAAACATAAACCGCTGCGCCGTCTTGTAGCCATTGGAAAAACTCCGGGCCCTGTTCGAGCATGCGAGTTTGAACATAGACTTTCTGTTTTTGATCTCTGGAAAAGGCTGTGTCGAGGCGCGTGAGCGTACCCTCATTTTGGAAGGCTTTCAGTTCATCCTTATAAAGAAAATCTGAAGCTGCTTGGCGTTCGCCAAAGAATAGCCATGTCGGGCCGCTATAGCCTTTATCTTTATGGGCTTGGAGAAATCCGCGGAACGGGGCGATACCTGTACCGGGGCCAATCATGATAACAGGCTGACTCATATCCTCGGGCAGGGTGAAAGACTTATTCGGCACGAAATACCCTTTGACGCTTCCGCCTTTGGAGACTCTGTCTTGTAGATAGCCAGAAGCAACCCCATCATACCCTCGCTTTCCGATTTTATACCTGACCGTTGCGACACATAAATCAACGCTATCTAGATTTCGCAGAGGGCTTGAGGCGATGGAATAAGCGCGCGGCATAAGTGGGCGCAGGCATTCCAAAAAGCGCTTTAAGTTTCGTTGTTTCTTGGGGACCTTTCGCAGGATATCCAAAACGTCAAGACCGTCAATGTCTTCGCCTTTTTTAAGTCCCGCCATTTTAATCAGGTCATTTGACGGCGTGCGAATATCATATTGTGTTTTAAATTTTTCTGCGAGTTTGGCGTCTTCGCTCAGATCGAGCTTAAGCTCAGAAACAAGTTCATTGATAAGTGCTGGGTCGTTTTCAGGCAGCACGTTTAATATACTGCCCTCTTGATAGAGCGCGCCTGCGCCTTCCGCCGCAAGGCTATAATGGAAAGTTTCTTTACTTGAATTTTTGGCCGTCAAAGCGCGGTGCTCTGTCACCGTAAAGACCATCGGACTTGTCTTGCTTGTACCGGGTTTGGCGCGAAGGTTGACGCGAGATGGCTGCGTGACCATCGTCTCCTGATCACCCAAAACGCCGATAATTGGGAGAGTCTTATCCGACCAGTCCTCCCACGCCGGGGTGTAATCCACGCCGCAATCCACGCGCGGCGCGGCGCGCGATGCGCCAAGGGCTTCAAGGCGTTCATCCCACTCACGCCCCGCTTGGCAGAAGGTATCATAGGCATGATCGCCTAGGGCCAAAACGGTGTAATTTAGCTGTGATAAATCAGGCTTATCCGCATTCACATCATCCCAGAGCTGCTGCGCGTTATCGGGCATGTCGCCTTCGCCGTATGTGCTGCAAATAATCAGTGCGCGTTCCATAGTCTGTAAGTTTTCAGGGCCTATCTCATCCATAGCAAATACAGAGGCGGCCATGCCGTGAGCCTCGACTAAGCGGGCCGTTTCAGAGGCCAGAGACTCAGCGTTACCCGTGCGTGAGCCATAAAGAATAGTGATAGGCTTGCCTGTTACATTTTCCACTTCGCGCATTTCGACGAGTGGTTTGACTTTGAACACCTGCCCCGAGAACGCAGCATTCCCTGTCACAGGATCAACCTTCATATGATCGGTAATATCGTTGACGCTAACCCCTGCTTTTTCGGAAGCCACGGGCACGCGTGTGCCTTTACGGTTATGTCCAAATCCATGGGGGATACAAATTCCGCCTTTGACCATATCCTGCGTCACTTCTGCGGGAATGCGAATTTTACCGACACGGCTGGTGACTTCGATATCATCGCCATCCCCGATTTTTAGACGCGCCGCATCATCGGGATGTATCATGGCCGTGCAGCGCACCATTTTGGACTTACTGAGCTTTCGATATTGGTGCATCCAGCTATTATTGGTGCTGACATGACGGCGGCCAAAATAGATAAGCTCGTCATCATCGCGCGCATTGAGTGTTTTTTGTAGCTGCGGAAATTCCGTATCTATAATCTCTTTTAACCTAGACACATAAACATCAGGGACCAGATTGATTTTCTTATCATCCGTTATCAGTCCTTCGGGGACGCGCGGTACCATGGGGCTTAGGCGAATGCCGTGTTCGGATTTCAAAACTTTGGAGAGCGATAGGCCCGAGAACCACCGTTTCGGATGACTCAATTTTCCATATTGCCCGAGCATGAGGCCGAAATTGACAGCGCGGCGAGGGGTGATAAGGCGCGTGTAAAGATCAAGACCCGTTTTTGAAAAACGTCCTATGAGTTCTTTCAAGACTTGCCAATCATAGAGACGTCCTTCCTCGATCGGGAAAAGCGCCTCTGAGAATTTGACGTTATTACTGACTGAAATGGTGTGGAAAATCATATCATAATGATCAATTTCCAGACCTGTGGGAGTCGGCAAAATTATATTGGCGTGGCGGGTCGTTTCATTGATGTAATTATCAATTGAAAACATAAATTCTATATTTGGTAGGTGCTTTTCAAGATTTCCGCCGCTTGGCGTCGAGAGGACGGGGTTACCGCAAATCGTCATAAAGGCGCGGACTTTCTTATCGCCTCCCGCCGCAAATTCATCAACCATACCGGAGACGGGCAGCTCGCCGTAAAACTCGTTTAGTCCGCGGCTTTGGCTTTTATGGCGTGCAAAGGCGCGTGGCTGCGTCTTAGAGCGCGCAAGCTCGATTGCAGGTGAGGGGAACATCATCCCGCCCGCCTTGTCGAAATTGCCTGAGACAATGTTGATGGTGTTTATCAGCCAGTTACATAACCCGCCATGCGGCTGCGTAGAGAGGCCCATGCGGCCGTAAATGACCGCTGTGGGACTGGCGGTAAATTCGGCGACGAGGCGCTCTATATCCGCCGCGTCAATGCCTGTTAGGCCTTGGACAGCTTCGGGGCTAAACGGTTTGACCCAGTCTGCGAAATCCTCTTGACCTTTGAGGTGCGGCGCAAGGGCGTCCAGCTTTACGTGATTATCGCGGTAGAGGACATGTAAGAAGGCCAGTAGAAAGTAGAGGTCGGTTGCGGGGCGGATGAAATAATGCTCGCTTGCGACTTTGGCTGTCTCGGTTTTGCGCGGATCAATGACGACAAATTTTCCGCCGCGGTCTTTGATATGTTTAAGGCGATCCGTTACCCCAGCCGATGTCATAATACTGCCATTACTAGCCAGTGGGTTTGCGCCCATGACAATCATATAATCTGTGCGGTCGATGTCGGGAACTGGAATTCTGAACTCATGACCGAACATGAAATGTCCCGCAAAGTGATGCGGGAGCTGATCCATGGATGTTGCGGAATACACGTTCTTGGTTCCCAGCGCGCGTGTTAGCGTTTTAACAAATAACAGCATACCCAGATTATGAACAATCGGATTACCAAGATAGGCTGCGACGGCATCGTCGCCGTGGGCGCCGCGAATGGCTCCAATCTCGCGCTCTATAGTATCAAAGGCTTCGTCCCAGCTGATTTGCTCCCATTTCTCACCCACGCGCTTAACGGGGTATTTGAGGCGGCTTTCATCAAATTGGATGGAGGCTAGCGCCGGCGCTTTCGGGCACATACTGCCCCTGCTGAAAGGGTCTTTGGGGTCAGGTCTTATCGAGAGGCTTTGCTCACCTGTTTTCGACGGATCATATTTTACCTCAATGCCGCACATGGCCTCGCATAAATTACAGACACGGTGATGTGTTTGAATACTCATACCGGTGCGCTACGCTGTCCTGTGGGTTTTATAAAGATAAAATAGGTAACCAAAATAGTGATTGCTGAGATTTCAAAATACAGTCTATTCACTTAGCACGCAAATCACATTCCAAAGGGCTTGATTTTTATAAACCCATTACGCTTATTTACAGCTGTGATAGTGTTTGAGTTGGACTTGACCAAATGTATGAAGCGCTTGAGGGAAAAGCGTTTTAAGCCCATTTTTTTTCAAAATCCCAGACGTCTGGAAAACCGATTAACTCGTTAAATTCGGTGAAGCTGAATAATGGAACGTCTGGTGATAATGATGTACCATTTTGCTTTAAATTTAAGAGAGCTGCTTCTGCAGCTGCCGCGGCGGCGAGAGATGCCATGGCTGGAAATATAGCGATGGAATATCCGATATCCTGCAGAGTGGTTGTCGGCAAAATAGGTGTCTTTCCACCATCAGCCATATTGACCATCATGGGTTTCTTAATCCGTGCGCAGGCATCACGCATTTCTTCTTCGCTGTGCAAGGCCTCAACAAAGACAACGTCTGCGCCAGCTTCGCCGTAAGCCTGACCGCGCGCAATGGCGGTTTCGTAGCCTTCAGGATCTTTGGCATCCGTTCGGGCAATGATTATGGTTTCAGGGTTTTGCCGCGCTTCGCATGCTACTTGGACTTTCTTGACCATATCCTCCATTGGGATAACGCGCTTATTACGCGTATGGCCGCATTTCTTTGGAAACTCTTGATCTTCTAATTGAATAGCTATTACGCCACCTTCTTCAAAGCCGCGTACCGTGTGATGTACATTCAAGAGTCCGCCATAACCTGTATCGGCATCCGCGATTACGCTAGCATTTGCAACACGTGCAAGCGTACTGACGCGCTCTAGCATTTGCGTGTAACTTGCAATGCCTGCATCGGGTAGACCATGGGCTGAAGCTGTGCCCCAATAACCAGAGGCATAGACAAAATCGAACCCAATTTTATTGCAAATCACAGCTGTAATCATGTCTTGAATGCCCGGAGCGGTTATAAATTCGCCATTAGCAAACGCCGTTTTCAGACTAGGTTTTGTCATGGTGTGCTCTTTTCTGATTATACGTGCCTTTTAGGATGGGCGGTGAGCCTCATGAGGCTTTATGCAGGACTATTCGGTATGCGGATTTATTTATAATATAAAAATTTGGGGTATATATGCGGCTTAGCTACTTTGAGCAGCTACCAAAACTGAGGAGAGACTAATGTCAGCAACGCTTGTTGTGCTATTCAATTTAAAACCGGACGTCAGTAAGACGGATTATGAAAATTGGGCCAAAAACACAGATTTAAAAATTGTGCGGCAGCTGAAGTCTGTCGACCGTTTTGATGTTTTTAAAACACAGGGCTTGCTCGGTTCGGATCAAAAACCGCCTTATGAATATGTCGAAATCATTGATGTGAATGATATGGATGTTTTTGGCGGTGAAGTGGGAACTGATGAAATGGGGGCTGTTGCAAAAGAGTTTCAAGCCTTAGCAGATAACCCAACCTTTATGCTGACAGGCAATATTGAGCGTTAGGTTTCCTGAACTATAGATTAAAAAATGGCGGTTAGAGAGATACTAACCGCCATTTTTGTTTATATGTTCGTGTCCTACTTATTTTTGGCGCGGCGCAGCAGGTGTTTGTTGACGCGCATACCACTCAAGGCTTGACAGTGATGGGCCGTAATCCTCGGTTGGCGCGCTCAGATATTTTGGATCAATTGCGCGAGCCGCATCGATGATATTCTGCGGTACAAAATCCCAATGATCCCATGCGCCTTGGTCGCAGACATACATACAATGCCCTGGTGCTTGATCCATTAAAAGCCATGGGAACCACGGTGTTTCGCGAACCCAGGATCCAAAAAATTCAACGGATGTATTGTCAGGGTCACCCAGTTGATTCCGGTCAATAATATAGCGAAACATTTCCGAGACGCGGGTCATTTGACCTGGGCTTTCACGCGGCCATTTGTCAGGCTGCAATGCGGATGGGTAAAAAAGA
>CAZFWZ010000040.1:0-21175 GCA_964522765.1 uncultured Caulobacterales bacterium
TTGATTGAATGGAATATCAAATCGACAACCAAAGCACAGCAAGGCCTATATGAATATGACGCCGTGGCCCGTCTTCGCGATAGCCAACTTGGCGATGACCGCGTGCATGATATCAACAATTACATCAAGCGCGGCAAGATGTGGGAAGCCTTCACCAGTGAGCAGCGCCCTATCCTATTGATTGATGAAATTGACAAAGCCGACATCGAGTTTCCAAACGATCTTCTGCACGAGCTCGATAAAATGGCCTTTTTTGTCTATGAAACAGGCGAGACAATTACCGCCAAGCAGCGGCCTATCATTATCATTACATCCAATAATGAAAAAGACCTGCCGGACGCCTTCCTGCGCCGCTGCTTCTTTCACTATATCCAATTCCCGGATGACGAGACCATGGCGAAAATTGTCGAGGTTCACTATCCGGGGATTAAATCGCGGCTCTTATCGGCGGCCATGAAACGCTTTTACGAAGTGCGCGACATGCCGGGCCTTAAGAAAAAACCAAGCACATCAGAACTGCTCGATTGGCTCAAGCTTTTACTGGTTGAGGATATCGACCCTGAAACCCTTAAAGAAACTGACCCGAAAAAAATGATACCGCCGCTCCACGGCGCGCTGATTAAGAATGAGCAGGATGTGCATTTGTTTGAGCGGCTGGCGTTTTTATCGCGGCGAGAGAGTTAAACGGCAACTTATGTAAAGTCCCAAACAACAGGGACATCTTTCAACGCCTCTTCATAATAGCTTTGAAAGCCTGGCATTTTGACCTTATTGAGAAAGCTGGAATAGGCGAGATAGGACACGAGGAAACGCAAATCCTTGGCCCATAACGGCATATATTTCGGCGGCGTTAATTCGCCCTCGCTCGCGAGATAGGCAATCGCAGGCAAATCCTCAATATCGAGCTTACCTGAAAAGGCGAGACGAATGAGGTCCGCGCGCCCAAGCTTCACAACGCTTCGCATATAATTATGCACGCGCAGCAAGCCGTTTAGATAGACCATATCCTTCGTAAAAGGCGCGCCGCCGCTGATGACCCCGCCCCTGAAAATACGCCGCGTATTTTCATAGGCTTCATCTTCATCACAGACCTTTGAAATATAGAACTCGAAGACCTCTTTAAAATCAGCCCCGTTCATGGCCATATCAATCGCCATGACGCGGTGCGCGAGACGCTTAAAGCGGCGCGGGTCCATCGCGCCGCTAATAATTTCGGCAAAGACGGCAAGCCCCTCTTGAACCTCAGTCGTCCCGGCATGGGCGCGGCCCAATATTTTAAAACCGCTTTGAGCGCGCCCGTTAAGACCTGTGGCCACATGGACGAGAGCTTCATGTTGTAAGAGCTGATCGACATCACGTTCCGTGAACTGCGCGCCTTTTCGTACGCGAATGCGAGTTACGCCCGCCAGCGCTTTGGCCGAAAGATTAGCCTGCAGTTTTACCTCTGGCGCATCAGTACCAAAGTGGCGCGCAAGCCTGCTGCGAAGCGCTTTTGTAAACTGGCCTGCCGTCAGAAACTTTTGGTGCCCATCGACGACAAGCTTATCAAAATCCAGCTCCTCCAGCGACCCGTCCATATGTTTGGCTAAATCAATCACCCGTGTGCTGCGGTCAATCATAAGCTCAGTTGGCTCGCCAAAAAGAGCTGTGGAATGAACCTTAAATTCAGAAGTTCCGCGCGATTGAAGCAAACCCACCTGCGAGGTCAATGTCTCGCAAATCCGTTCTAGCCACTGCATCACAGCGTGGTCCCCGTCCAGCTTTGCGCGGGCATCAGCAATAGCGTGTGCCGCGCCGCTTGTATCGATTGGGGGATAATCTGGCTTTGGCAATATTCCGTCGCGCAAAAATTTCAGGCGCAGATCATCACTCCAGTCCACAGACCGCAGGAGCGGCAATGACTTTGCCACAGAATAAAGCTGCGCAGCCGCCTCTTTCGCGGGCTTTAAATGTTTTGGTGAAAGCTTATCCATAGCCCCCTGCATAATGCGGCGCGAGCCTGCCCGCAACAGGGATGATTAAGCTGTAATTTGAAATGGGGTTTCGCGGCTCAAACCTAGAACGCGGCTGACAACAAAAGCAATCTCGGGGCGGTTGAGCGTATAGAGATGAAAACTATTCACGCCTTGGTCGCGTAGCTTGCCCGTCATGTCTGCTATCAGTGACGCCGTCAGCATTTTGCGCGTAGCTTCATCATCATCAAGCCCTTCAAACATTTCGCAGTAACCTTTAGGCACAGAGACTTGGCACATCTTTGCCATGCGCTCGACCGCACTAAATTTTGGCTGCATCATAATACCAGGTGTCATTTCGATATCGATGCCTGCTTTTTCAATACGGTCCAGAAAACGGAAGTAGACATCACTAGAGAGAAAAAATTGCGTAATCGCGCGAGTCGCGCCCGCATCGACTTTACGCTTGAGATTATCAAGCTCCGTATCCCAATTCCCAGATTCGGGATGACGTTCGGGATAGGCCGCTACGCTAACTTCAAAATCATGGCGCGCTTTGAGGCCCGCGACGAGGTCAGACCCAAAGGCATAGCCGCCTGGCGTGGGAACATATGTCCCGTCCATACCTTCAGGTGGATCGCCGCGCAGCGCCACAATATGGCGCACGCCAGCCTCCCAATACTCGTCTGCAATTTCGTTAATTTCCGCTTGGCTAGAGCCAACGCAGGTCAAATGCGCCGCCGCTGACATGCCGCGCTTCGCAACCATGTCTTTAACGATATTAAATGTACGTTCGCGCGTCGAGCCGCCTGCCCCGTAGGTCACAGACACAAATTTTGGCGAAAGCGGCGCAAGTTGGTCCACGCATCTCCAGAGTGACCTTTCCATTTTTTCTGATTTAGGCGGGAAAAACTCATAACTAATTGTAGGATTTATATGTTCCATTAGGCGCTCGCCTCATTTATTGTGGCCGCCTTGCTAAGCTGCCAGATTTTGACGTTAGGGCGTGATTTATCATTAGCTATAACGGATTCAACCTTACCCAGTAATAGGCCCGCACTCTGCCCCCAACGGCGGATATCCTCATCCGCGAAACCAAGGCGGCGGTGGGCATATTCCTCTCGAAAACTGTCTTGAACATGGGTTTCAAAATCAACAATCAAAAGCGTCCCGCCATACATGAGCAAACGGCTCGCCTCTAAAATAGCTTCGTAAGGGTCCTCTAGATAATGTAGCACTTGGTGTAAGGTCACCAAATCCGCTATCTGCGGCTCTAATGGCGTGACATGAAGATCACCTTGGCGCACGGTCAGATGGTTATGACCCTGCCCCGCTAGATTGTGACGCGCGACTTTGAGCATATCTACATTGTTATCAATACCGGAGCCGCGCGCGACGCAGTCCGCAAAAACAGCTAAGATACGTCCTGTGCCCGTGCCAAGATCAACCATCATATCAAAAGGTCCCTCGCCTGTGATAGCGCGCATACGCGCCTCTATGTCGTTTTGCGGCAGATATTCATCGCCGAGTTGACCTTTATCATTTGCAACATTGGCGAAAAATTCATCAGCGGCTATGGCGCGCTCGCGGCGCACATCCTCAAGACGGCGCAAATCGGACCGCAGCACAGCATCATCATGCGGCAAGGAATTTAACGCCGTTGCGACAATCGCCGTTACAAAGGCATTTCCGCGGCGAAGACGCGAGAAGACCCAGCTACCTTCCTTCATACGCTCAATAATACCAGCCGATTCTAGAGAATTAATGTATTGGGTAATGCGCGGCTGCGAGAGCCCTAATATTTGAACAAGTTCACTGACCGTCAGTTCCCCATGTGAGAGCAGCGTTAAAATACGCAGCCGTTCTACATGGCCAAGCGTTTTGAGTATCTGTGCTGTTTTTTCCATGATAGAAATATATCAGAGCTCACGAAAAAGTATATAAAAAAATCTTTATATGTTTATTTTGCTTGGAATCGAGTTCCTATTATAATTATCGGATACGGCAGTAGTCGCAACTAACAGCCCCCTGTGAGTGCGCTCAAATAGCCACAAATCAAGGCTATTTAGCTGTGAAACTGCCGTTGACTTTGGACTGTAGGCGTATATAAACCGCTCAACTTGGCTGCACTGCGTGCGGCCTTAATCTATTTTATCTCGTGAGTTTACTGAGTAAACTCAGGTGACGTAAGGAAAAAGCAATGTTTGCAGTTATCCAGACAGGCGGAAAGCAGTATAAAGTCGCGAAAGACGATATTATTATCGTTGAGCGTCTGGACGGCGATGCCGGTGCGAAAGTGAAATTCGACAACGTTCTCATGAGCGGTAAAGCAGGCGACGTTAAAGTCGGCGCGCCTCTCCTTAAAGGCGCAAGCGTCACAGGCGAAGTCCTTGAGCAGCGCAAAGGCAATAAAGTTCTCGTGTTTAAGAAAAAACGCCGTCAGAACTATCGCCGTAAAAAGGGTCACCGTCAGGTCGAAACTGTTGTTAAAATTACAGGAATTAAAGGCTAGAGCTCTCTAGCTCGCCTTAGATAGAGGAGCCTAAGATGGCACATAAAAAAGCAGGTGGTTCATCCAACAACGGTCGCGACAGTGCTGGCCGTCGTCTTGGCGTTAAGAAATCAGGCGGCCAAGCCGTGATTCCTGGCAACATTATTATCCGTCAGCGCGGAACGAAGTACTATCCGGGTACAAATGTCGGCATGGGCAAAGACCATACGTTATTTGCGCTTACGGAAGGCCGCGTCGAATTTGCGAAAAAACGCAATAACCGAACGTTTGTCTCTGTCGCCCCTCTGGCGAAAGCAGCTGAATAATAGCAACCTAATAGACACGGGTTGCCTCTCAATCGAGGAGACCCGAGAAAATAGCAGGGAAATCGGGTCTCCGGTTTCCCTTTTTTGTGACTTAACGTTAATTGAGTCCAAAATGTAATCCCTGCACCACACAACTGTCACACAGGACTCGTAATAATCGTTGTGACCCAAATCGCCTCTAGGACAGGCGTTATCGCAGGAGACTATGATGAAACAGACACTGAAAACCGATCGCTTGACGCTCCGTCCGCTAAAACTCACGGACGCGGCTTGGTTCGCTGGATATGCCGGCGCGCCCGAAGTCGCTCGTATGACAGGATCAATCACAGTCGGCATCACTGAAATGGAGGCAGAGTTTTGGATTATGCGTAATTTGTCGCGCCAAGACCGCGGTCTCGCCTATCCTTATGTGATGATGCACGGCGATGACCCCATAGGTATAGTTGATCTGTTCAAACGCACAGAGGATTCTGCCCTCGAAATCGGCTATTCTATGGCCCCTGATTATTGGGGACTTGGTTTCATGTATGAGGCTTGCGAAGCCGTGATTGACGAAGCCAAGCGCACGCTCGGCGCGACACGTATCATTGCAGGGGTGTTTACTGACAACCCAGCAAGTCTGCGCCTGCTACGAAAACTTGGCTTTACCGCCGCCCGCAGCCATGAAAAATGGTTCTCAATGGGCCGTATGGAAAAAGCCAAGGGCGTCACGCTGACATTGGAGCTTAAGCCCAACCAGCAATGGCTGAAGGATGATGAGCTGAGCACACCTTCGCGCCATATGCCCCCATCAGCTACGCGGGCTTTTGCCTAGAGTTTATGAGCGGCTATGCATATCTCTCAACGCTTCCTTCCCCGCAGGACTTTAAACGCCTGCGGGATAAAGCAGGCTGGGGGCACGTCACGCTAGAGCAGAGCAAAGCCGCTTTATCAGCGAGTCTTGGAGGTATTTGCGCCCTCAATGACGGCAAGGTGATTGGCATGGCACGCTGCGTCGGTGACGGAACATTGAACATTTATATTCAAGATGTCATCGTCGCCGAAACATTTCGAGGGCGCGGCATTGGCAAAACACTCCTCATCGAACTATTTGGGCATTTGAAAAACACCTATCCGCGCGATTGCACAATCGGCCTCATGGCGGCGAAGGATCAAGACGGCTTTTACGCGCAATTTGGGTTCACGGCGCGCCCTAGTCATGTATATGGAGCAGGAATGATTGCCCCTTTGGGTGATATTTGCCTAAGTTAAGACCGAAGGTTAGCCATGAAATTTCTTGATCAAGCCAAAGTCTATATTCGCTCTGGTGACGGCGGCGCGGGCAGCATGTCGTTTCGCCGTGAAAAAAACATCGCGTTTGGCGGTCCTGACGGCGGCGACGGCGGCGTGGGCGGTTCAGTTTACGCTGTCGCTGACATCGCACTTAACACGCTGATTGATTACCGCTTTAAACAGCATTTCAAAGCCAAGGTCGGCACGCACGGCATGGGCCGTGACCGCGCGGGCGCGGGCGGCGCTGACATCATTATGAAAGTCCCCGTCGGGACACAAATCTTTGATGCGGATACAGATGATCTTTTGGTCGATATGCTCGAGGACGGTCAAAAGGCTCTTCTTGCGCAAGGCGGTAATGGCGGCTGGGGCAATGCGCGGTTTAAATCTTCTACCAATCAAGCACCGCGCCGCGCCAATCCCGGCGAAGAAGGCGAAGAGCGCTGGATATGGCTACGCCTTAAACTCATCGCCGATGCAGGTCTTGTGGGCTTGCCTAATGCGGGTAAATCGACATTCCTCTCCACCGTGTCCGCCGCGACGCCCAAGACAGCCGATTATCCTTTTACGACCCTTCACCCGCATCTTGGCGTGGTGGACCTTGGCCCGGTTGAACGTTTTGTGCTTGCTGATTTGCCCGGCTTAATTGAAGGCGCAAGCGAAGGCGCAGGCCTTGGCCACCGCTTCTTGGGGCATGTCGAGCGCTGCGCCGCCGTGCTGCATTTGGTCGACGCGACAACCGAAGATCCGGGCGCAGATTATACGGTCATTAGAAACGAATTGATTAATTACGGCGGCGGCATAGAAGACAAACCAGAAATCGTCATTTTAACAAAATGCGACGCAATTGATGAAGACACAATCGCAGCGGCTGCAAAGTCCGTAGAAGCGGCCTGCGGACAGACGCCGCTCATGATTTCAAGTGTCTCTCAGCAAGGTCTCAAACCCGTGTTGTTTGCCGTCTATGAACATGTCCAAATACGCCGTGCAAAAGAAGAAAAACTGCGCGAAGATCGCCTTAAAAAAGCGGCCATTAAACGCGGCGAATTAGAAGAAGAAACCAAAGGCTGGTCACCTTAATTTATGCATGATTTAAGCACATTATCGAAGGCTAAAAGGATCGTGATAAAAATCGGCTCAGCGATACTGGTTGACGCAAACACAGGTCAATTGAATAAAGAATGGCTCTCGGCGATTTGCAAAGATATTGCTGATGTAATGGCGCAAAACAAAGACGTTATTGTCGTAAGCTCTGGCGCTATAGCGATTGGGCGTCAAACATTGGGCCTGACTCTTATCCCGTTGACATTACCACAAAAACAAGCCTGCGCGGCGACAGGGCAAACGATTTTAACTCGCGCATATGCTGATGGCATGAAGAAATATGGCATCACCACAGCGCAAGCCTTGGTGACCCTAGACGATACTGAAAACCGGCGCCGCTGGCTGAATGCGCGCGCGACATTAGACACACTCATAAGCCTACGTATACTGCCTATCTTAAATGAGAATGACACAGTTGCGACGGAAGAAATTCGCTATGGCGACAATGATAGATTAGCGGCCCGCGCGGCGCAAATGGTGGGAGCCGATACGCTTGTTTTACTGTCCGACATTGACGGGCTATACACAGAAGACCCACGCGCCAACCCAAATGCCAAACACCTCGCTGAAATCAGTGAACTGACTCCAGATATTATGGCGATGGGCGGCGGCGTCAATAAAGGCGCCGGCGTTGGCTCGGGCGGTATGGCGACCAAACTCGCCGCAGCTCAAATATCAACTTCAGCGGGGTGCCACATGTGCGTGATGGACGGCACAGAAAATTCGCCTTTAACGCGCCTTAAATCAGGCGCGAAATGCACATGGTTTTTAGCCGCCGACGAGCCGCAAAATGCGTGGCGAAGATGGATAGGCGGCGCGCTTGACGTGAAAGGCACGCTAACATTAGACGCAGGTGCAGCACGCGCCCTGCATAAAGGCAATAGCCTGCTCCCCGCTGGCGTCATCAAAATTTCGGGTAACTTTCGAAAAGGGGATATCGTGAGGTTTATCTCTGTGGACGGAACAGAACTTGCCCGCGGATTAAGCTCGTATGACGCAGAGGATGCTCGCGCCATCATGGGCCATCACTCCGATGACACCGAATCTATTCTTGGCTTTACCAATGGTCCCTCTTTGGTTCATCGCAACAATCTGGTAGTAACAGAGTTATGAGTTTGCAATTTTCATCCTTCCCGACCCTTGAAGGTTATATGGCACAGCTAGGCGAAGCGGCCCGCAAGGCGGCCAAACAGCTACGGCTCGCGAGCGGCGAGACGCGAGACGCGGCCATAACCGCCATGGCCAGCGAAATTCGAAGCGCATCAGACGCCATCCAATCTGCCAACGCCATAGATATGGACGCCGGAAAAGCCAAAGGCCTCTCCCCCGCTATGCTTGACCGTCTTGCGCTGGACGCAGGCCGTATTGAGGCTGTTGCGGCAGGGCTCGAATCTATTGCCGCCCTGCCCGACCCTGTCGGCGCAATTGATGAAAGCTGGGAACAGCCAACTGGACTGAAGTTTTCTAAAGTCCGTGTGCCGATTGGCGTCATTGGTATGATTTACGAAAGCCGCCCTAATGTCACGGCGGATGCAGGCGCGCTATGCGTGAAATCAGGCAATGGCTGCATTTTACGCGGCGGCTCAGAAGCGGTAAACTCAAATCAAGCCCTCTATGCCGCCATGACGGCCGGCCTGGAAGCCGCTGGGCTGCCTGCCGCTTGCGTACAATATATCGACACAACAGACCGCGCGGCCGTCGGCGCATTACTGGGCGGTATGGACGGCTCGGTTGATCTCATCATTCCGCGCGGCGGTAAAAACCTTATCGCGCGCGTGCAAAAAGACGCCCGCGTCCCTGTGCTAGCGCATCTCGAGGGTCTCAACCATAGCTATGTTCACGCAGCCGCAGATTTAGAGAAAGCTGAGACCCTCATTATAAATGCTAAATTACGGCGCACAGGCGTTTGCGGCTCAACGGAAACTCTGCTGATAGACAAAGATATCGCGGATAAAGCTGTCCCTCTGCTGCTTACAGCACTCGCGGATAAAGACTGCGAAATACGCGGCGACGCTGATGTCTGCTCGCGGTTTAGCGGCGCGGCACTCGCGAGTGATGAAGATTTTCGGACCGAACATCTCGCCGCGATTATCAACGTGCGCATCGTTGAAGACATTAACGGGGCGCTCGACCATATCAGCGAGTATGGCAGCGGCCATACGGACTGCATCATCACACAAGACGACGACGCTGCCGCTCATTTTCTACGCGATGTTGATAGCGCGATTTGCATGCATAATACCTCAACACAATTTGCCGATGGCGGCGAATTTGGTTTTGGAGCTGAAATTGGCATCGCCACAGGCCGGCTTCATGCGCGCGGACCCGTCGGGGCGCAGCACCTTACGACCTATAAATACCAAGTCGTGAGCGATGGTGTTACGCGTCCGTGAGGACGTCGCGCCGTGCCGGGCTGAAAATCGGCTTGTTTGGCGGCTCATTCAATCCCGCACATGACGGACATTTACACCTTGCGCAAACCGCTCTGACCTCTTTAAATCTTGATGAAGTGTGGTGGCTCGTGAGCCCTCAGAACCCACTTAAACCCGCCCAGCCCAGTTACGAAACACGGGCCAATACTGTAAAAGCCTTGCCCCTCTCGCGCCGTATGAAACTCTCGCGTCTTGAAATAGATAGCGGCACTCAGTTTACAGTCGACATGGTACGAAAAGCCCAACAACGTCATCCTGATAAACGCTTTGTATTCTTGATGGGGGCGGATAATTTTAGTCAATTTCCCCAATGGAAAAACTGGCGAAAAATTATGGCCTCTGTACCTATCGCGATAATTGCCCGTCCGTCCAAAACTGGTGAGCCGCAGTTTAAAGCTCGCCTTGGACAAGCCGCCCGTATGTATCGCGGCGCCCGCATTTCTGAAACGCAATCGCACATTCTACCAGCCCTTAAAGCCCCAGCTTGGACCTATATTACTGCGCCATTAAACCGCCTGTCGTCCTCTGCCATTCGGGAATCAATGAGATAGCCATCGCGAATTAATCATGCTAAGCGCTCGCCTTGCAAGAAAATGGAGACATCCCCTGCCTATTATTGATAAAAATAGCCCAAAAGTGCCCGTTGATAAAACAACGAATGGTCACGTCGGCGTTAATCTCAACAATAAACCGCGTCCCAAAGCCGACGTGAAAGCGGCTAAGGCCCTGTCCGACATGATCGTCGGCGTGCTGGACGAAAACTCGGCTCAAGATGTGATTGAGATTGATATTTCGGGAAAGTCTTCTGTTGCTGATTTTATGATCGTAGCGTCTGGGCGCTCAAATCGTCATGTCGGCGCGCTGGCGGATTATGTTATCCAAGAGCTCAAGCAAGATGGCCACGGCGGTATGGGCGTTGAAGGTCTAGACGCGTCCGATTGGGTGCTGATTGATGCAGGTGATGTAATTTTGCATATCTTCCGCCCCGAAGTCCGCGCATTTTATAACCTTGAAAAAATCTGGTCTGTGCCTTTGCCAGATTCTGTGCGGGCCCTCGCGCCAGCTGACCCGTCTGAAGAATAGTCAGTGAAACTCACCGTACGTGCGGGCGGCGTTATTCGTAAAGGCCCAGAACGCGTGCTTGTCGATGATTATTTGCGCCGCGCCCAAGGCCTTGCGAAAGCTTGCGGTTTTCTGGCGGTGACTGAAACACAAATAGACCTTCGCAGCGCCAAAACACGCGCAGAGGAAACACGGCAGCTTCTTGGCGGGCTTGACCCGGCGCATAAACTTATTGTCATGGATGAACGAGGCAAATCTCTGACTTCTCGCAAAATCGCGCAGCACCTATCAAACTGGCGTGATGACGGCATAACCGAAACGCATTTTGTAATTGGCGGTGCAGACGGGTTTGAGCCCGCAGACATTCCCGCTCATGCCGTGCGCTGGAGCTTTGGCACGCAGGTTTGGCCGCATAAGCTCGTGCGCGTTATGTTGTGTGAACAGCTCTACCGCGCACTTTCAATTTTGGCGGGCTCGCCCTATCATCGCGATTAATGTTACGCGCTACTGTCATATTTTTGTCTCTTCTGCTGGCATCTCCAGCTATAAGTCAATCCGTCGACCCTAAAGACCTCGACGCTCTGACCAAAGCGCAGGCACAGGCCAAAGCTAAAGCCGATAAGCTTGCTAAAGAAAACGCCAAGGTCGAAACAGAAATCCTGCGATATAAAGAAGACCTGCGCCGCTCGGCAGCCGAATCGGCGAGCTATGAACGCGCTAGCCGAAAAATCTCGGCCAATCTCACCAAGCTATCACGCGAGGAAACACAATTTTTAGGTCGGCTCTCTGACGACCGCAAGGCACAGGGCGAATTACTGGCCGCGCTTCAAAGGCTCTCAATGACGCCTCACGCCGCTATCACAGCGCGGGCTAAGACTGCCACTCAGGCCGCTCGGGCCTCTATGATAATATCTTCACTGACAGCGCAGCTAGAAGAGCGCTCCACAATTTTTACTGAGCAACTGAATGATCTCACGCGCGTAAGAACTCAAATGGCTGAGGAGCGTACGAAGTTAGCGGAAACCGAAACTGCCCTCTCTCAAAAACGAAACAGCATACGCGCGCTTGTTAAAACTAAAGCCGCACGCTCGGCCTTACTTTCAGATAACGTAAAAACCGAACAAAAGCGCGCCGAAGACCTTGCCGCAAAGGCGAATGATTTGCGCGAACTCATTAAGCGGTTTGAAAGTACGGCCAGTGATGTCGTGCCGCGCCTAAAGCCGGCTCCAGGTAGCGCCGTACCGCGCGTAAAACCAAAAACGGGTTCACGTCCGCCAGAGCCGCTTAACTTGCCCGAAGGCACACGCTTTGCTGATGCCCGAGGCGGATTAAAACCGCCTGTGCAAGGCACGCTTAAATCGGGCTATGGCAGTGGTCGCAAAGGCCTGACTGTTAGCACAAGCTTAAGCGCCCAAGTCACGGCGCCGTTCACAGGCCGCATTGAATTTGCGGGCGCTTTTAAGAATTACGACAATGTCGTCATCCTGAATGTCGGCGACAACTACTTTATGCTGTTGACAGGCCTAGGCGAAATTTTCGTAAATTCTGGTGAAATGGTCGGCGTTGGCGAGCCCATCGGAATGATGCCAAATTCTAGTAAGTTAACTGAGCTCTATATAGAGCTCAGAAAGAACGGATCCCCTATTAATCCGGCCCCATGGCTCGGTAATGCCTTCGCCGCAAGAGGATGAGGCTGTATCACGTAAATATGACTGTTTTGTACTGAATATAGGGTTTGCACCTGCCCCAAAAAGACGCATAAATAGAACTTCGCCGAAGCCTAGATTTTCGGCGTGATGACTGGAGCTTTGAATGAAATATATCGTCCCTACTCTTGGAACCGTTGCTGCGGTTGCTTTGTTTGCCTTTTCCAACATGCACACGACCCCCGCGGTCGCCGCAGAGCGCTCCAAAAAGGTTGATACATTTCAGCAGCTAGAGCTATTTGCCGATGTTATGGCGCGCGTGCGGGCCGATTACGTTGTAGATGTCGAAGACGACCTTCTCATTGAAGACGCGATTAACGGAATGCTGCAAAGCCTAGACCCGCATAGCAGCTATATGAACGCCGAAACGTTTCGCGATATGCAGACGACCACTTCCGGCGAATACGGCGGCCTTGGCATGGAAGTCACCTCAGACAGCGGATTTGTCAAAGTTGTTGCGCCAATTGACAATACGCCTGCGGCCAAAGCGGGCATTAAAGCTGGCGATTATATCACAGAAATTGATGGGGATAGCCTGATTGGTCTGGGACTGTCCGAAGCCGTTGACCAAATGCGCGGCAAACCCGGCGAGCCCATTACAGTGACTGTCGTGCGCAAGGATGAAGACCCTATGGATATCACCATAGTGCGCGCTATCATTCCGCAGAACCGCGCAACCTTCCAAATTAAAGACGGTATTCCTGTCGTCCGTATTTCGCAATTCAACGAAAAAACTGAGAGTTCCATGAAAGCAGCGATTACAGCCGCTCGCAACGAACTTGGCGGCGATATACCGGGCCTTGTCCTTGACTTGCGCCGCAACCCCGGCGGACTTCTTGACCAGTCCATCAAAGTGAGTAGTGCCTTCTTGAGCGGTGGAGATGTCGTCTCTACGCGAGGTCGCCGCAGCAGTGACGTGCAAGAATACGGTGCAGAGAAGGGCGAACTTTTAAAGGGCGTTCCCATTATTGTCTTGATTGATAACGCCTCTGCCTCAGCGTCGGAAATCGTTGCAGGCGCCATTCAAGACCGTGAGCGCGGCCTTATTGTTGGCATGACATCATTTGGTAAAGGCTCTGTACAATCAATTATACCACTTCGCGGCGGCCGTGATGGCGCGCTTCGCCTGACAACCCAGCGCTATTACACGCCTTCAGGCCGATCAATTCAAGGCACAGGCATTGAACCTGATATCTATATTTCTGCAACGCCAGAGGATGAAGACGCCCGTAAATCTTTCCGCGAATCTGACTTGCCTAATGCCATTAAAAATGAACTTGAGGCGGCCGAAGAAGATGAAGTTGAAATTAAAATTGAATATCCGCCGGCTGACTTTCCAGAAGACGGTGATTTTCAGCTCGACAAGGCCATCGAAATTCTAAAAACAGGTTCATATAAAATACACATGGCAGAAGCCGGCTAATGAGCCGCAAAGAGAAACATATACCAGCCGTCTTTAACTGGCGGCGGGGTCTTGGGCTCGGCGGCATGTTTGTCGCCATTATCGGCATGAGCCTGTCCTCGCTCGCGCAAGACAGCAACAAGAAGACGGATGCACAGAAGCGCGCCGAGGATGCGGCGATGATTGAACAGCTTCAATTCTTCGGAGATGTTTTCGCCCGGGTGCGAGCCGAATATGTTGAAGATGTGGCTGACGAAGACCTTATCGCAGCTGGGCTGAACGGCGCGCTCCACGCGCTTGACCCCCATTCAGCTTATGTCCCCCCTGTAGCTTTTGAAGAATCTCAAGTCGCCGCAAAACGTGAATATGGCGGCCTTGGCATTGAAGTCACCCAAGAGCTGGGCCTTGTGAAAGTACAATATGCTCTTGAGGACGGCCCTGCCTATCAATCAGGCATCAGAAGCGGCGACTTTATCACCGCGGTTGAAGGTGAGAAAGTGCGCGGTAAAAGCCTTGATGACGCGATTAAAGGCATGAAAGGCCTCGCGGGCGATCCTGTCACCGTCACCGTTCTGAACTCACAAAATGTGAGTAAGGACATTGTCGTCGTGCGGCAACAAGTGCGTGGCCGCGCAGTGCGCCATAGCGTCATCGATGGATTAGGCTATGTCTTCCTTGAGACCTTTAATAATGATAATTTGGCCCGCGATCTTGAGCGCGCGCTTGATGATTTGAAACGCCAGATGAACGGTAAAATATCTGGGCTAGTTATTGACCTGCGCAGCAATCGCGGCGGCCTGCTGGATCAATCTGTAGACGTTTCCAGCCTCTTTCTTGACGGCGGCGAAGTGCTGTCCTCTCGCGGACGCACAAATGAAGATACCGAGCGCTATCACGCAGCGCCGGGTCAATATGATGCCGAGATGCCAATCGTTGTTTTAATCAATAGCGGCTCTGCCTCTGCGGCAGAAATTGTGGCGGGCGCATTGCAGGACCGCGGCCGCGCAATTGTTATGGGCCGCAGATCTTTTGGTAAAGGGTCTGTACAGTCCGTTATTCCGCTTGGCTCACGGCTTTCTGCGGCCCGAGGAAGTTACGAAAACCAAGGCGCGCTTCGCCTCACCACCCAGCGCTATTACACGCCGTCAGGTAAATCCATCCAAGGGCGCGGCATTATGCCTGACCTTCTGGTCGCCCTCTCGCCCGATACTGGGAAAGTCGAAAAGCGTTTTCGCGAGGATAGCCTTAGAAACTCGCTCGGGAACCCCGATGATAGTGACTTTGCAGAAGATCATGACAAGATTGATTACCCGCCAGAGGACTGGCCCGCGGATGAGGATTATCAGCTCCAAAAGGCGAAAGACTTGCTGCGGAGCTCGCGCTACCGCACCCTCATTGCCGCGTTTAATTAAAAGGCGAAAGCTGAAGCAATCGCTAGATAATATAAATTATGTTATTCTGCCATGCGCGCATCTTATCATAGACCGCGCAGGCAAATCGCCTTAACAGAACGATTATGGGACATCCTACTTTTGATATGAATCGGCGTCAGAACTCTGCTGGCATGCCTCCCAATCGCAAAGCGCTCCCGGGACGAGAGGTTCATCGCCGCAAACCGAAGAAGGTTTCGCTCTGGCGGCACGTCTTGGGTTCAATAGGCTTACTCATTGCCCTTACGCTTTTAGTCTTTAGCTATATTGAATTTTTTGGCGATGCAGGCGACGCTGTACCCGAGCAGCGCGTCGAGCTTGCACAGCCGCCGCAGCCCGCCGCATTTGATAGCCTGAACGGCTCAGGGGCAACGCTTCCTGATCTTCTTGGCGATGTCGCGATTGGAAAAAACCCAACAGACACTATCGACCAGCAATCAGGCACTATCGTCCAGCAGCAGCTAGACGTTTTAGGAAATCCAATCGGCGAGCAGACAGATGACAAAATGGCCGGCGAAGGCCTCTCCGCACCGAGCGCCTCTTTCGCGCCGAGTGTCGGTGAGATTACAATTAATGGCCGTGCCATTGGCGGCGGTCTGGTTAAAGCGCCAGTCGCTGGGCTCACGCGCACCTCTCCCTATGGCTCCATTCCGGCACGCGCCTCCGATGGCCGAACCGCTTTTAAAGTTTACGCACGGCCATATACGGCGGCGAGCAATGCCAAACCCGTCACCCTCGTGATTGGCGGGCTTGGCATAAACCGTACCCTAACAGCCCGCGCGATAAATGAGCTTCCGCCAGAAGTATCTCTCTCATTTGCGGCACATGCTCCCAATTTACAAAGCCAGATCAACCTCGCCCGTGCCAGCGGCCATGAAGTCCTTTTGGAACTGCCTATGGAGTCTGAAGACTTTAACCCCGTAGAGCCTGGCGCAGACTATACCCTTCGCGTTGGCGGCGGCAGCGCGGCAGACAATGAACGTAATATCGACAGATTGCTCTCGCGCGCTAGCGGCTACTTCGCCGTGACCAACTATAATGGTGGCTTATTTTTGCAAAGGTCTGATAGCGTTGTACCAATGATGGCAGCTCTTTCCAAGTCAGGTCTTGGTTTTGTATTCGACGGGTCGGTTACGGCTCCATCTTTATCCACGCTCGCAAACGCCTCTCGTCTGCCCTATCTTAAAGCCTCCTCTTTGATTGATAATAATCCTGATAGCGCAAGTATAAACAGTGAACTCAAACGCCTCGCCTCTCTCGCCTCTGGCGGCGCGGCACCCGTCGGCTTTGGCTTCACCTACCCGCAGACGATTGACGCCGTGGCAAAATGGGTGACCGAACTTGAGCCCCAAGGGCTTACGCTCGCGCCTGTATCCTCGCGCATCCTGAACCAATAAAGAGATTATATGCCTCGTCCTCAAGGCCCTGTTAGCGAATACCGACCCGCCGCGGGTGTTGTTCTTTTTAATGAAACAGGTCAGGTTTGGCTTGGCAAACGCGCGGGGAAACAAACAGATTTTGTTTGGCAATTTCCACAAGGCGGTATTGACCCAGGCGAATCTCCTGAATTTGGCGCAATACGGGAACTTCGCGAAGAAACCGGTATATCTATCGAAACACTGCGGTCTTTGGGACGCATAAAGGATGAGCTTTTCTATGATTTCCCTCCTGAATATACAGGGCGCGGGCGCATGCAAAAATGGCGCGGGCAAAGGCAACATTGGTTTGCCTACCGTTTTGTTGGCCAGGCAAGTGACGTAAATTTAGAATTCCAGAACCCTGCTGAGTTCACTCAATGGAAATGGGCAGACCTTCATGATGCACCGGCTCTTGTTATTCCGTTCAAACGCAAAGTTTATGAGCGGCTAGTAGCCGAATTTGAAGGGTTTGCGGCCAGTAAAAAATAGCCTAGTCCAATGTATGGCTGAGTCTAACACATACACTACGGCGCAAAACCCTATGGGCAAGAAAGCCCTAATATTTGTCCTCATCACTGTGATGATTAATTCCATTGGTTTTGGAATTATGATTCCCGTTCTGCCTGATCTACTTAAAGAGCTAACCGGGCTACCAAATAATGAAGCTGTCGTTTACGGCATGTGGCTGACATTTGTTTTCGCCCTATTTCAATTTATCTGCATGCCGATTGTTGGTGGGTTATCGGACCGTTTTGGGCGCAGGCCTATAATGCTCGCCTCACTATTTGGGCTTAGTCTTGATTACTTTATTATGGGCCTTGCGCCGACAATCGCATTTTTATTCATAGGCCGTATCATTGCCGGCGCATTTGGCGCGACCTTCAGCACGGCCAATGCTTATGTCGCGGACATTAGTCCGCCAGACACTCGCGCACAAAACTTCGGGCTTATCGGTGCGGCCTTTGGCTGTGGGTTCATGCTTGGGCCCGTAATTGGCGGGCTTCTAGGTGAGTATGGGCCTCGCGTGCCCTTCATTGCGGCCGGGATAATCGGGCTTATAAATGTCGTCTTTGGCTATGTCTTTTTGCCAGAAACTTTAGCGATTGAAAAACGCCGACCCTTTAGTTGGAAACGCTCTAACCCTTTTGGCTCCCTAAAATCATTAGGCCGTATCAAAGGCGTCAAGCCGCTTATCTTTATCCTCTTCCTCCTCGCGGCCGCTCATACAGTTTATCCCACGACATATTCTTTCTCGACCATGGAAGGGTTAGGATGGAGTTCAGGTGACGTAGGCTTCTCACTCGGTGCATTTGGGATTGCCAGTATAATCGTCCAAGGCGGTCTGATCCGTATAATCATCCCCAAGGTTGGATTATTCTGGGCGGGCATGATTGGCATGGCCTCCGCGGTTATCGCCTATACGATGATGGGCAGCGCCAATGCGGGATGGGTCATTTATGCGGCGGGCCCCTTCGCCGCCTTTGCGGGTCTTTACGGACCCGCCCTTACTAATATGATGAGCTCGCGCGTCTCTGAGTCAGAACAAGGCGAACTGCAAGGCGCAATTGGTGCGGCCCAGGGCCTTGCGCTCATGGTGGGGCCTTTTTGTATGTCAGGGGCGTTCTTTTACTTCGGCGATCTGGACAATAAAACACAGGCGGGGCTATCCACTTTTCCTGCGAATATAGTCCGCATAAGCGAGCACGTTTTTACGGATAGCGTTCTTCCTTATATCCCCGGCGCGCCCTTCCTCGCCGCAGCGAGCCTGTCTCTAATCTCCGGCGCGTTATTTATACTTGTGACAAACAAGACGGATAGAAATGCACGGATGAGTGATAAGCAAGCAAATACGGCGGTCAACGACGTTGGCACCGCTTAACGCGACTGAACGCTAATCGAGACCTAGTTTTGACACTAAACGGGCGAAAGCGGAATATGTTTGCCCTCCGGCAAGCTGACAGTAATTTCGTCGTCAGCCACAATATCGCCGCCGCTCAGCACAACACCCATCACGCCCGTTTTAGACAGACGCCGGCCATCTTCTGTCTTATAAAGGACGGCCTTAAGCAGTCCGGCATGGAGTACGTTCAGTTTCGCGCAAGGGTTTCGCAGTCCCGTCACGCCAATACGCGCACCGCTTTTAAAACTAAGTTCAGCCCCTGTCGGAAGGGCGAGCAAATCAAGGCCTTGAGTGACAATGTTCTCGCCCATTTCGCCGGCGCGAACGTCCATGCCTTGCGCGGAAAGCTCGTCAAATAATTCAGAATGCATAAGGTGAACTTGGCGCAAATTAGGCGCCCCAGGATTGCGGCGCTTATCGTAAAGGTGCTGCACGGTTTTCCCTAGATGCGCATCGCCAGCCACACCCAATCCTTCAATGAGAGTGATGGAGAGTTTAACGGGTTTAGAAAAATTATGCCCTTTATCAGAGCACACCGCGAGCACTGCCGCGGCGCTCATGGCTTAAAGGCCAGCTTGCAAGGCGCGAAGTCCGTCAAGGTCTTGGCTCACAGCCAGAGCCGCTTCGCCCTCAAGACCTTCAAGCTTGGCTTCCGCCGCAGAAATGTCAGCTGTCAGGCTATCTGCCGTCAAATCCTCAAGCGGTCCTGCGCGTTCCGCTAGAACTGTCAGCCCTTCAGAGGTGACATCCGCAAAACCGCCTTGGACGAAATATTTCGTTATGGCGCCGTCATTATAAACTGTAATCGCGCCCGTACGTATCGCCGCCATAAGCGGTGAGTGATCAGGAAAAACCCCTAAATCCCCTTCAGTGCCGGGAATGTCAACTTGGTCAACGTCGCCTGAGAACAAGGAGCGCTCTGGAGAGACGAGTGAGAAGTGTAATTTATCTGCCATTTTAGACTCCAATATCTAAGTCTGTTTCTCAGATGTTTTAGCGAATTTCGTGCGTAATTAAAGCTTTTTTATTGCGACGAATAAGTACCGCCGAAGTCTTCTCAAAAGTCAGAAAATAAATGTAACCTATATTACGACGGGCCTATTCCTCAGTCTGTTTTTCGAAATCCTGCCTGTTATCTTCAACCCATCTCGGAGTGATAAAGTCGGTATAAAGACCCTTCACCCCTGCTGAGAAATACCCTTTAGCTGTCTTATATCCGTTAGTTGTATGAAGGAATAAAGGCGTATCAATTTTACCAAGCCGGTGAAAAGTATCATCCGCAAACCAACTATCGGGCATGGTCAGAGCAAATAAATCCTTCTCTCGGCAAAAATCACCTAGCTCTTCAACCGATATAGCTAATGGTTTTCCAAGCCTAAAAACTGTGAGAATAATATTATCAAACCCAAGCGCTTTGACCTCATCATATTGATCAGGGTGATAAATTTGCGCGATGAAGCGGTCGCCGCCGTCTGTTGATAAATTCTTTATCTCTCTTAACCCTTCGGTAGAGTCCTTTTTTATATCTGTCACGATATAAACATCTGGATTTTGCGACATCCAATCCAGAACTGTGATCAAGGACATTGGCGTTAGACCGCCAACCATAGTAGTTTTCACAAACTCTTCGGCTGAATTCGGCAATTCCTCATCCGTGATAGGCCTGCCCTGCATCGCATCCGTTGGCTTTCTGTGCAAAAGAACGAGGTCACCATTTTTGGCCCGCATAAAATCAAGTTCAATAACCTTAAATCCTTTGGCAACGGACGCATTCATGGCTTCGAGTGAATTTGTATACGTCAATTCACCAATAGCGCCCCCCGCATGGGCAATGAGTAAGGGAAGCTCAATAGGAATGTCTACGCTTGCGCGTTTAGGTGTTTTGGCAGGCGGCGAACCCAGCGGCGTAGCAGGTTCAGAAAAATTCGTAAAAATTGCCCCCGCTAAAAAACCAATCGCCAATGAAAAAATTAGGACTGCCGGAATGAAAACTCTAGATTTCATCTTCCCTCCTAATTTTAGGCAAAAAAATTAGGGCCGAAGCCCTAATTAAATTTATAAATCTTGAACTAAGCGGCCGCGGCGGCTGCCATTTTAGCGGCTTTTTCGATCACGTCGTCAATGCCGCCGACCATGTAGAAGGCCTGCTCTGGAAGGTGATCATATTCACCTTCTACAAGGCCTTTAAATGAACGAACAGTTTCTTCAAGCGGCACTTGAATGCCCGGGGACCCCGTAAAGATTTCCGCAACATCGAAGGGCTGTGAGAGAAACTTTTCAACCTTACGCGCGCGCGCAACCGTTGTTTTATCTTCTTCGGAAAGCTCATCCATGCCGAGAATGGCGATGATGTCTTGAAGCGACTTATAGCGCTGTAGGATTTCCTGAACTTGACGGGCCGTCTCGTAATGTTCCCCGCCCACTGTGCGCGGCTCTAGGATACGCGATGTTGAATCGAGCGGATCAACGGCCGGGTAAATACCTTTTTCTGAAATCGCGCGGTTTAGAACGGTTGTCGCGTCAAGGTGAGCAAATGACGTCGCGGGCGCGGGGTCAGTCAAGTCATCGGCTGGCACGTAAATCGCCTGCACAGATGTAATCGACCCTTTGGTTGTTGAGGTAATACGCTCTTGCATCTGGCCCATTTCAGTGGCCAGTGTTGGCTGATAACCCACAGCAG
>CAZFWZ010000041.1:0-21050 GCA_964522765.1 uncultured Caulobacterales bacterium
GCCATAAACATAAACCTTAATTTCCAATTTCGAGAATTATTAACAGAGGTGGTTGAACATTTTGCTTAAAAATAAAGTAAACAGCAGGTTACTGCCGCCTTGCAATCCTGTGTCTGCGCTCTACCTTAAACATATGCAAAAAATGGCTGACCTCGGCGTTCAAGAAGCGCCCTCCATATGGATACCGCACCGTCCCGCTCGGCCAGAAAAATCTGAAGGCGGGAGAAGGTTTAAACTTGTCTCCGAGTTTGAACCCAAAGGCGATCAGCCCAATGCGATTAAAGAGCTCTGCGCGGGGCTTGATGAACGTGAGCGTGACCAAGTGCTGCTTGGCGTTACAGGCTCGGGTAAAACATTCACCATGGCAAAAATCATCGAGCAAACGCAGCGCCCTGCCCTCATCCTCGCCCCAAACAAAACACTGGCGGCCCAACTCTATGGAGAGTTTAGAAACTTCTTCCCCGACAATGCTGTGGAATATTTCGTCAGCTATTACGACTATTACCAGCCCGAAGCCTATGTCGCGCGTACAGATACCTTCATCGAGAAAGACAGTTCCGTGAATGAGCAAATTGACCGCATGCGCCACGCCGCAACGCGCGCCATTTTAGAACGTGATGATGTGATAATCGTCGCCTCTGTGTCTTGCATTTACGGTATCGGCTCGGTGGAAACCTATACCGCCATGACCGTTGACGTGAAAATTGGCGATATGAAAGATAGCCGCGAATTTATGGCCGAGCTCGTCGCGCTGCAATATCAGCGCAATGATCTGGCCTTTCAGCGCGGAACCTTTCGCGTGCGCGGCGACACGATAGAAATTTTTCCTGCTCACTATGATGATATGGCGTGGCGCCTTGATTTCTTTGGCGATGAAGTTGACAGCATTGTCGAGTTTGATCCCCTCACGGGTAAGTCTGGCCGCAAGCTCGATAAGGTCCGTATTTACGCCAATTCGCATTATGTTACGCCTCGGCCCACAGTACAGTCTGCTATCAAAGGCATTAAAGCTGAGCTCGCCATGCGCGTCGCCCAATTTGAAACCGAGGGGAAACTTCTCGAAGCTCAGCGCGTGGCCCAGCGTACAGAATTTGATCTTGAAATGCTCGCCGCCCAAGGCTTTTGCACTGGCATCGAAAACTATTCGCGCTACCTTACTGGCCGCGCGCCGGGCGAACCGCCTCCGACCATGTTTGAATATCTCCCAGAAAACGCTCTCCTCTTTACCGATGAAAGCCATGTCAGCGTGCCGCAAATAGGCGCGATGAGTAAAGGTGATGCCAACCGCAAAGGCACGCTCTCCGAGCACGGATTTCGCCTCCCCAGCTGCATTGATAACCGCCCGCTGAAATTTGAGGAATGGGACGCAATGCGGCCTCAAACGGTTCATGTCTCTGCCACACCCGGCAACTGGGAAATGGAACGCACGGGCGGCGTATTCGTTGAACAAGTTATTCGTCCTACAGGCCTTATCGATCCGCCCGTCGAAGTTCGCCCCGTGGCCAAAGACGGCGCCTCGCAAGTCGATGATGTGATTGACGAAGTGCGCAAGACCACAACCAAAGGCTTTCGTTCACTCGTAACGACATTGACCAAAAAAATGTCCGAAGACCTGACTGAGTATATGCACGATCAAGGTATTCGTGTGCGCTATATGCATAGTGACATCGACACGTTGGAACGCATTGAGATTATTCGCGATTTGCGCATGGGCGTGTTTGACGTGCTTATCGGGATTAACCTGCTGCGCGAGGGACTTGATATTCCGGAATGTGCCTTTGTCGGTATTCTTGACGCCGATAAAGAAGGCTTCTTACGCAGCGAAACATCACTGGTGCAAACTATTGGCCGCGCCGCGCGAAACGCCGAGGCCAAGGTCGTGCTCTATGCCGATAAAATCACCGGCTCTATGGAGCGCGCTATGGACGAAACCACGCGCCGCCGCACGCGCCAAATCGCCCATAATGAAAAACACGGCATCACCCCAACCACTGTGCTGCGAAATGTTATCGACGTGGTCGGCGATAGCGAGGCCGCCCAAGAAATTAAAGACGAAGCCAATAGCTGGACCCCATCAGGACAGAAGAAAAAGGGCAGCAAAACCGGCGCTGCTTCGCGCCGTATTCTCGAAGTTGCAGACGGCGGCCAAGCGCCTTTCCATGGGGCTAACTTAAGCACCGTCCTGGCAGATCTTGAAAAGAGAATGTTCCTTGCCGCCGAGAATTTGGAGTTTGAAGAGGCCGCTCGGTTGAGGGATGAGATTAAAAAGTTGAGCGGGGAATGATACACCTATTCAAGAGATTGCTATGACATCATTTGCGATGAACATATCTTTTTGGCTATATATGCTGGCCGCAATTGCAACGATTTTGATCGGACTGCTATATGCGTCGCGGCGCACAGTCATGCCTTATCACTTAGACGCGCTTGAAACATCCTGGGATGAGATTGACGGAAAGTATCAATTTTTGCTCAAAGCCTTATTGAATGGCGGCGGATTTTTTGGACTCGCAACTGGGCTATTTATGCTTGTGATATTGCTAATCCCATTTCGTCAAGGCGAGCTATGGGCCGGTTATGCCGTTGGTCTTATTGGCCTCATTGGCTGTTTACCGCTTGGTTTTATTGTTCACGCCGTACAGAAAAACACAGCAGGAAATCCACCGCTGGGCGTGATGATTGTGGTCAACGGGTTATTGATTGCAGGTCTTGTCAGTTTCGCGCTCGCTGGATAAGCCTCAGCCTCCATTGAGGAGAAGCTATCAGACAAAATCAAAAAATAAGTGGATTTGAGAAGTCTAAATTTCGTTTAGCTTCGAGAGCTTAAGTAATACTTCTACTGGGGCACTTAGTAGAATTTTACACTCTAAATGAAGGGGAATCGTCAACTTCTCAAATCCGTAACCTTAATCTTACACATTCGCAATCGAAGTAAGTCCGAACCCGTAAAGTTACGTTAAACTTACGTTAACCCTGTATTTTCGGCTCAAGATTCAGGCCACATTTTTTTGGTGCGACTCGGCTGATTGATTTGGTACAATTTTCTTATTTTGGCCTTTACGCTTCTGCAATCGCACCGCACGAATATCACCTTTTAGTCCGCCCCATTTTTTCATAACGTCTTCCAAATCCGTAGGCGTCAGAGGCTTTACGAGAAAATCATCCATGCCCACCGCGATAGCTAAATCTTGATCAGCTCCAAGCGCATAAGGCGACAAACAAATAATCGGCGTCCGAATAGCGTTAGTCTCTTTTTCATGCCCGCGTATCGCACGCGTTGCCAAAAAGCCGTCGAGTTTAGAGAGTTGAGCATCCATAAATATAATATCGAAATCAATCGACTTTGCATTTTCTAGAGCTTGCTCTCCATCACCGACGCTATGAATTTGCACTGATTTATCTTCCAAGAAAGTCGCAATAACATGACGGGTTGCAGGATTAGCTTCAGCAAGAAGAACTCTTAGAAGTTTACGTTCAGGCGCAGGTGTGAGCAGAACTGGGCGTAGACGCTTTGTCACTAATGTCTCACTCTTCGCTTCATCGACTTTAGACAGAGCAGCCTCCAAAGCAGAAAACAGTTTATGACCGGCAATTGGTTTGCCGACATGAGCACTATATTTATGTTGACTATTGGTTTCGCAACCAGGGACGTCAGAAAGCAAAATGACGGGGGTTTGGGACACGGCAGCATTCGCATTTAACACATCAATAAACTCTTCGTTCTCTCCATCGCAGCGCTTATCAATTATGATTGCTGAAAAAGCTTCACCTCTGTCTTTAGCATGCAGCAGTCCAGCTAACCCGTCCTTGGAGGAGCGAGCGACAGTCGTTTGCAAACCCCACGCTTTTAACTGCGCCGCATATATTTTAAGGCTTGTCGCGTTATTATCAATTAGCAGAATACGGCCAGCATCGAACTGACGCAAAGCCGGAGCCTCTTCCACGTCCAAAGATAAAGGTAACTCTAGGGTAAAGACCGAGCCTTCATCTAAATTAGACCTAACCGAAATTTTACCTCCCATAATTTGTGTTAGTTTTTTAGAAATCGACAGCCCCAACCCGGTCCCGTTATATCTTTTGTTGCGTCCTTCTTGCCCTTGCATGAAATTTTCAAAAATGATTTTTTGGCTTTCCGTTGAAATTCCAATACCTGTATCTAGGACATTTATAGTCGTCTTAGCTTTGAGCCCGTCCACTGCGATATCAACATTGATTAAAACATGTCCTTTTTTGGTGAACTTAATGGCGTTACCAACAAGGTTAAGCAAAATTTGTCTAACACGCCCAATATCCATTATGAGCACTTCAGGAGCCTTCGGGTCGTACCGCACGAAAATCTCTAACCCTTTCTCACGGGCTTGCCCACTCATCAAACCTGCCACGGACTCAACGGCCTCGCGCAAGTTAGCTGGGTGTGTATTGAGCTCAACGTCGCCAGATTCCATTTTTGAAAAATCAAGGACATCGCCTAGAACAGACATTAAGGACGTAGCAGACGAATGTATGATTTCAACAATATCCGATTGCCGCTGATCTAATTCGGTCGTTCGCCGCAACACATCCGCCATACCTAAAACACCGTTCATAGGTGTTCGAATTTCGTGACTCATATTCGCAAGAAAAACAGTCTTTGCATTACTCGCAGCTTCGGCAAGTTGCATGTTGTCTTCAGCACGTTCAGCGTTTTGACGCGCGAGCCTTTCACTTTGTTCAAGGCTTTTTGAATATAATTCTAAGGCGCGGCGAGCGCGGCCTACACGAATTTGAGAATATAAGGCAAATAAAATACCTAAAATAGCGAGGGCAAAACCAAGATATATCAATTTTTGAGAGTCAGCCAGTCCATCTGCATCTATACCCGCGTCAGGCTGAGGGTTATCTACTGCAATTGTTTGACTGGAAGACACATCTGTCCCAGCAATTTTTAAAACATTTGGCATTTGCGCCGCCAAATATCGACTTTGTAACAAGCTTTGTTCCTGCTCAATCGTTTGACGCGAGAGTTTCGCAAGCTTGTAGTATTTTAGCGCATTTTGCGTAGATCCATTACCTTCATAGGCGAGAGCGAGACCATCATAGACCCGAGGACCAAGCGAACCAGAACTGTTATAATTTGGATTGCGTAGAAGTGTCTCAAACTGCTTGCGCGCGGTTAGAAAGTTTGATTTCAAGATTGATATTTCGCCTTGTATAACTTGAGCTCTGACAGCAATTGCATTTTCGTTTGAAGACTGAAGATAGGATAGCGCAGTCTGTAAATGCCTCTCAGCTAAATCAACTTGCCCAGATGCATGCCAAGCTTCGGCCAAAGCTAATTCAATCCGAGTCTTCATGCCTTTGGTGTCTGCTGAACTTGCTCCTACTAATGAATTATAGCTTATAAAAATTATCGACGCTTGCTGTGCACGTGAAATGGCCGACTCGTAATCACCATTTCTGAAAGCATTTTGACTACTGCGTAGCATGCTATCAGTTCGGTCTCTAGAAAAGTGAGGTAAGTCTTGAAAACTGGAGACGTTTTGAAGCTCATTTAGGCTATTCTCTGCAAGGGAATAAAGCCCTAGCTCGCTCAAAACAATAGTCTGTCCATATGCGTAAGTATATTGCCGCAAAGGACTAGCTACTTCTTTAATATAGACATCACTCATCTCGCTCATACTGTCAAAATCGGCGTTATCCAGGGCCTCTGAAGTGAGAGCTATGAAGACATCAGCCTTTAAAGGTTCTGACAAAGGTGTATCCAAATAAGGCTTTAGCTTTGGTATATCGTCCGCATTTTGGGATGAAAGTGACTGCCCCCGCATGGCATAATATAAAGCCAAATCAATGTTCCCGCCTTCTTCGACGTCGTAAATATCGCTAGAAACACGCTCGGACATAAGCTGTTCAACGCGCGCCTCTGTGGCGGGCGCCCAATGGCCCAAGAAAGTCGCGTAAGCAGGTATATTATAGATTAATAAAATAGCCGTAGCGACAAGACACGACCATAAATGTCTTGTCCAGCCAATTCGCCGAGCCGTATTTTTTGCACCCTTGGTTTTCACGCCAACCCCAAAAATAAGTTAGAACTTATGATTGGGCTGAAATGGTTAACAATATGTGGAATATATTAACCATAAATCAGTATTATACTCAAAATCCCATTTAGAGGCCTTAATTGATACCGCTGAATATCTCACAGATAATGATAATTAATAACCTTAGGCTTCAACGGACAACATTTCAGCCTTCGCCAGAGCCGAATTTAGGGCAAGATAGTATGATTTCATGACTGCGGGATTGGCCAAACGCCGAGCCTGCTCTACGGCAATGACATCTAATATAGCCGCTTTATCAGGCGCCTGCGCCGCAATGAAATAATCTTCTGGCAGGCCAAAATGGGCTGTCATCGCGACATTGTCAGCAGCAAAATAGGCATCGACATAACCGCTTAACGCGGCTTGGAGCTTCGTATCAGGAACTGCAACTGACGCAAAATTATCAGAGAGCGACTGTATCCTCGCGTTCCCCCCGTGAGGATCAAGTATAGCTCCCTGCCGCGCTACGGCCTCGGTTAGTACCTCTACTAGCCCCGGCTGAAACTTAGGGTTGGCCTTATGGGTTGTCTCAGCATCCCGCTTCAAACTAAGCCCTGAACGCTTACAAAAATCTGTTAGAAGCGGCGTGCCCGAAGGTGATTTAGGCAAGGCCCCAACAGTAATAGGCGTCGGCGCCGCAGCGTTGATTAAGCGGCGATATCCCGCCCACAAATTGAGCAAATGATAGCCAGACAATTGCCGTGCACTATGAAAATCATCAATAATAGCCGCAATAAATTGGCGCTCCAGACCTGTAAACACAAACGGTGAATAGCCCGCGTCTTGTATAACGCTCACGGCTTCATCGACACGCGACTTCGCGCGGAATAACCACTGCGAATATGTCGAGATTAAAAGTGATGATTGGCTGCGAACGTAACCGATGACACGCACGTCATCTGACACCCTCCGAAGCCGTTCAGCAATAATCCCGACGGCGCGCGGGGTTTGAAACAGGAACTCATGGCTCAAAATAGCTATGTCTACGCCCTCAAAAACCTGCGTGATGAGAGCATCTAGTTTTGATAAACGGGTGTCCGAAACAGGCTGTTCTTCGAGGTCAATGAACTCATCAGGCGCAAAAAAATGCAAGCGGGTAGTCTCCAATGTAGGAGCATTACCGCTTGCAAAAGCATTTTGAATAGATGTCGACCCACATTTTCCTGGGCCAACATGAATGATGAAACGGCTCATATAAGGCCTAAATTAGTGGGTTGCCTAGCTGACAACCGCTTTCACGATTTTACCTGGATAGCGAGGCGGCTCACCCTTAGGAATCGCGTCGACCGTATCCATACCGCTCTCAACCACGCCCCAAACCGTATACTGCTTGTCAAGAAAGCTCGCATCATCAAGACATATGAAAAACTGGCTTGAAGCTGAATTAGGATTTTGCGAGCGGGCCATTGAGCATACGCCGCGCACATGTGACTCAGCTGAAAATTCAGCTGGAATTTGCTGTTTCGCGCCGCCCATACCTGTACCGTCTGGGCAGCCGCCCTGTGCCATAAAGCCGTCAATCACGCGGTGAAACGTCAGGCCATCATAAAAGCCTTCGCCGACGAGGCGCGTAATCTGCTCGACATGCTTAGGCGCAAGATCAGGGCGAAGCTTGATCACGACATCTGAGGCGTCGCCAGAATTCGTATCGATAGTCAAAGTTAAAGTGTCAGCCATGCTGGCTCCTATTTATGTTGTATTGAAAGAGTGGGATTAAAGCTTGCGGCTCGGTATTGTGATATCGCAGATATCAGGATAAGCACCGGACGCATCCTTTTGGGAAGTTAGATATTGATCAAAAGCAGGGCTATCGACCTTTAAAGTTTGTATATTTGGGCGCTCAGCATCAGGGATATCGGCGGCAATACGTACTTTTCTCATGACGTCAGGCACAAAGCTGTCATCGTCACCTTTAACGCCAACTTTAAACTTAGTCAGATGCTCTCGGCCGTAAACCGTATTACCCCATATTGAATAATTACGGTCTAAATGCTCAGCTGTGCCTCGCATCAAGAAAAATTGGCTGTTAGCACTATTTGGGTTTTGCGCGCGCGCCATGGACGTTACGCCAGAACAATGAATACCGTAAGCTTCGACTTTACCGTCTTTGGTTAGCATGGCTTGCCCTGCGGGCTGGCTCGCAACGGGAAGAGCTTTGTAAAACCCCACGCCAACTTCACCGGTCGGCGTCTTGCGCGCATCAATCAGCTCAATCGACATAGACGGCGGGCGGCGAAACAAAAATTCGGCCTCAATATCAGGCATAGCGCTGTCACCCGTCCCGTCTCCCTTGGGATCGCCTGTTTGGTTCATAAATCCATCAATAACGCGGTGGAAGGTAATCATGTCGTAAAAGGATTGGCGTGTTAGCGCTTTAATCTGCGCGACATGTTTAGGCGCGATCTCGGGATAAAGCTCAACGCCGATTTGCCCATAAACCGTATCAATAACGAGCAGGTTTTCAGGGTCGACATTACGCCAAGCTGATTGCGGCGCATCAAAGCCTGTTTTCGCCTTGCTTGTTACCAGCTGCGTGACCGTATCGAGCGGCGTGACCGAATCTTGCGGCGCTTCTGCGGCGCAAGCTGACACGGAGAAAGCAATAGAGGCTAAAAGGGAAAGTGAGAGTTTAGAGGCGATATGCATTATGTATATTTATCCTTTAGGCGATGCTCAACCTCGGGCGTTACAAACTGCGATACATCTCCGCCAAGACGGGCAATCTCTTTAACAAGCCGTGACGCAATTGTTTGGAATTGCGGGTCAGCCATTAAGAACACAGTTTCAATGTCCGGGTTAAGACGGTCATTCATTCCAGCCATTTGGAATTCATATTCGAAATCCGAAACAGCCCTTAAGCCCCGTACAATAGTGGTTGCGCCGACAGATTCAACAAAATGTATCAGTAAACCTTCAAAAGGACGCACTTCAACTTCGATGTCTTTACGAAGCGGTGCAACAGCATTTTCAACCATTTCCACACGCTCATCCAGATCAAATAAAGGGTTTTTACCTCGGTTGATAGCCACAGCCACAACAAGCTTATCGCACAGGTGGCTAGCGCGCTTGATAATATCAAGGTGCCCCAATGTCATAGGATCAAATGTGCCCGGATAGAGGGCTGTACGGAATTTTGCTTTAGCCATAAGCGCTTATAACTGCGGCGGCGCAGAAATAAAGCAGAAGTTGTCAAGCGCTCGAAACCAAAGGCGGTATTGCAAAATCATGCCGGGCGAACGCGTAGTATAGTTGCGCCCTAGGGCCGCATATGAATACGCTGGCTTTGATTAGATTATTCTGACGCGGCTTCTCCGCCTTCACTCTCGGCTTCGGCCTCTTCATCATCCTCGTCACTCTCTTCGATACGACCAACCGACACAACGCGTTCGTCGGCTTTGGTGCGGATAACGGTGACGCCGCGAGAGCTGCGCGAAACGATTCGAATATTGCGTACAGGACAGCGTATAAGTTGACCGCCATCGGTAACGATCATGAGCTGATCATCATCACCAATCGTACAACTCCTAACCAATTTAACATCTTCCACGCCTTTGCGCTCAAGGTTTTGCGCTGTGACACCCTGCCCGCCGCGGTTCATGCAGCGGTAATCGTAGGAACTACTGCGTTTACCCATACCGTCATCAGCAAGCGTAAGTAGGAATTGCTCATTGGCCTGAAGTTCACCTAGGCGGGCCTCAGAAAGCTCGGTTTCGATATCTAAATCGTCTGGTGATGCCTCTTCCTCGCCGTCTTCGCTATTAAGTGCACGGCGCATAGCGTTAGCATGTTTCATATAGGCCCGCGCTTCATCAGTTTCGATATCTATGTGGCGCAGCACCGCCATCGATATGACTTCATCTTCACCCGCAAGCTTAATGCCGCGAACCCCGCTGGATGTGCGGCCGACAAAACGCCTAATATCTGTAACTTTGAAACGAATGGACTTACCCAGCGCCGTCGTCAGCATGATATCATCATCTTCTGTACAGAGACGCACATCCACAATACCGTCGCCCTCGTCAGGCTTCATTGCGATTTTGCCGCCGCGGTTTACACGGGTGAAATCCGCAAGAGAGTTACGGCGTACACCGCCGCTACGCGAGGCGAACATAATGTCCATGCCGGCCCAATCATCTTCATTCTCTGGAAGCGCCATGATAGAATTAATCGTCTCGCCTTGAGACAGAGGAAGAAGGTTCACAAGGGCTTTACCGCGTGTGGCCGGCCCACCGAGAGGGAGTTTCCAAACTTTGAGCTTATACGCCATACCATCTGAACTAAAGAATAAGACGGGGGTGTGAGTCGTCGCGACGAATACAGTCGTCACGTAATCCTCATCCTTCATCGACATACCGCTGCGGCCTTTACCCCCGCGTCTCTGCGCGCGGTAGGTATCAAGCGCCGTGCGCTTCACATAACCGGCCGCCGTAACAGTCACGACCATATCTTCTACGGCTATGAGATCTTCATCATCAAAATCCATACCGCCATCGGTAAAGATAGAGCGGCGCGGGACGGCGAATTTCTCTTTGACCTCAGCCAGTTCGCCCTGAATAATCGCTTGCACGCGCGAACGAGAGCGAAGGATATCAAGCAGATCCGTAATGATAGCGGCGAGCTTTTCAGCTTCTTCCGTAATCTCTTCCATACCCATCTGGGTGAGCTTCATGAGACGTAGATTCAAAATTTCGCGAGCTTGAATGTCGGTTAGAATAATCGTGCCATCGTCTTGCAGCTTAGACTTAGGATCGGCGATAAGTTTTATAAGGCTGCCCATCGCTTTCGCATCCCAAGCCCTAGATGTTAGCTTTTCACGGGCTTCTTTGGGGTTTTTAGACTTTCGAATGATCGCAATAATTTCGTCGATATTAGAAACAGCCGTAGCCAAGCCAACAAGGATGTGCGCGCGGGCACGTGCCTTGGCGAGGTCGAACTTAGACCGCCGCGCGATGACTTCTTCACGGAAAGCCAGGAACGCCTCAATCATTTGGCGCACATTCATTTGCTCTGGGCGGCCACCATTAAGCGCTAGCATGTTAGAGCTGAAATTGCTTTGCAGAGCGGAGAAACGGAAGAGTTGATTGAGGACAACATCCGCAACGGCGTCGCGCTTAAGCTCTACGACGATACGCATACCTGTACGGTCAGACTCATCGCGAATAGCCGATATACCTTCGATGCGTTTATCATTTACAAGACCCGCGATTTTGGCAATCAGCATGGCTTTGTTAACTTGATAAGGCAGTTCGGTAACGACAATTGCAAAGCGGTCCTTGCGGATTTCTTCTACCTCAGTCACGGCCCGCATGATGATAGACCCCTTACCTGTCAGCACACTAGATTTGGAGCCTGAGCGCCCCATAATAAGCGCGCCTGTCGGGAAATCTGGGCCTGGAATAAGCTCCAGAATTTCATCATCAGTTATCGCGCCGTTTTCAAGTAGCGCCTGCGCCACATCAATCACTTCGCCAAGGTTATGCGGCGGAATATTGGTCGCCATACCGACAGCAATACCGCCTGCGCCGTTGACCAGAATATTCGGATAGCGAGACGGCAGCACGATAGGCTCAGATTCGGAGGCGTCATAATTATCTTGGAAATTGACCGTGTTCTTTTCGATATCAGCCAAGAGGCTTGCCGCAGGGCTATCCATGCGCACTTCAGTGTAGCGCATAGCGGCTGGAGGATCACCATCAACGGAGCCAAAGTTGCCCTGCCCATCCAGTAACGGCAGGCTCATAGAGAAATCTTGAGCCATACGCACAAGCGCATCATAGACAGCGCTATCCCCATGGGGGTGATATTTACCAATCACGTCACCCACAACTCGGGCGGACTTCTTATAAGCCTTGTCACGCGTAAAGCCGTTTTCATGCATGGAATAAAGAATACGGCGATGAACGGGTTTCAAGCCATCACGCACATCGGGAATGGCGCGCGATACAATCACCGACATGGCGTAATCGAGATAGCTGCGCCGCATCTCATCTTCGATCGTTATCTGCTCTATGCCGTCGGGTAAGCCGGCTCCGCCGCCTTCGCCGTCGCCATCAATTGGCGGCAAATTATCATCTTCTTCGGGTGTGTCGTTGTCAGAAGCCAAGGTTACAAAGTCCCGTCAGTTACATATGATTTTAAGGTCGCTCGAATCGCGTCCATTTAACCCTTTTAACCTAGCAGGCACCCTCGTTAGCCGCAAATTTTTACCCCTATTTTGCCCCTCTATTTATACGAATTTCAGTCAGTTTCAGCCAATTTAGGAAAAAAGGAACTCATCATAGGCTTCAGGCGCAAAATAGTTTACTATGACCCCATAGGAGAGACTTATGACACATGTAATTTCATCAAAACCTGCCATTTTTAGCGCAATGATTGCGGCGTCTTTAAGCCTTGCGGCTTGTTCACAGAATGAAGCCTCATCACCAGACACAGCCAACCCAAGCCGTACGCTCACGCACTCCATTTCAAGTGCAGATGGCACGGCGCTAGGCAGTCTGCTTCTTCAGGACTTGGGAGCAGACGGTACTAAAATCACAGTGACTGTAGATGGTATTTCGCCCGGGCCTCATGCTATGCATTTTCATGAAATTGGCAAATGTGACGCGCCTGATTTTAAATCATCAGGCGGACACTACAATCCCACCAGCTCGTCCCATGGCCATAAAACAGCCGAGGGGCCCCATGCGGGCGATATGATGAATGTAGAAGCGGACGCGGACGGAACAGGCACATTTATTGTCATCAATGAACGCGTTTCAATTAATGGCAATCACGGCTTGCCGGCTTTGCTAGACGCGGACGGAACAGCGCTCATCCTACATGCCGGCGCGGATGATTACGAAAGCCAACCAAGCGGAGCGGCAGGCAGCCGTATTGGCTGCGCGGTTGTTGGCGGCGAGGCTGGTGTGTTTCAACTAGAATAAGCCACCGAGTTAGACGGCCTAGAAAATTCCAGAGTCAAATTTATGACTTTAGGCGTAACAACACTTCACCAATACTGCGCCCGATCTCGGCAAAATCTGATTTGATTTGTGCCGCATTAGCGCTGTCGTAATATTTTCCGGGTGACGCACAGGCTTCAACAAAGTTTTGGCCATCCACTCCGACATCTAATGTCACGGTAATAACTGTTATGGCGGGATCAGCCTTCAACTGATCGCAAATCGCTAGTGAATTATCATTTTCAATCGCGTCCGAATTATTCCCATCGGTCAAAAAGAGAACATAGCCATGCCAGTTAGGGTCAGTTGACGGACGGTTAGTCACGAGTTGATCAAAGCTATATTGCAGTGAAGGCGTAGAATTTGTGCCTCCATCTGGCACCATATCATCAACATAGTCAATTATATCATCAATTGAATCAGCGCCAAATGACCAATCTTCACTGTCTACAAGAGCGACATTATAGCTAGAAAACGTTGTGGAAAGTGAAGCTTTTAGCAAGGCAGGATCAGACGCCTCTGACTCCATCGCATCAAAAAGCAGTTCAGTTGCGTCTTGCAGAACTTCCAGCCTTGTTTTGAATGACCCAGTAACATTATAGCTCATTGATATTGACGTATCAAAAGCAAACGCCATAGAAATTGGCGGAATTTCATCAACCTTATAGCTCACAACCGCTTCAGCTGATGCTGTTGAGCTTCCCTGTCCGAACATACCCATTATATGAGTGTCGACATCGGCCTTAACAGTGATTTTAACGTCCTTTGTAATATCATCGATAGTTACGTTAGGGGCCGACCCTGCGATATTCCCCAAAGATGCTAAGTTAGCTTCATAAACTGCTTGTGCGGCTTCCTCGCCCAGTTTGATGCGTTCAGTACGCGTTCTGCCGTCCTGTGCCGCTATGGCCGCCGCAAGAGCCATACCATCCGCGAGATCAGCAGCCCTACTCTTCGTAGAGACCAGTTGGTTCATATCGACGGCCGCGCCGACGCCCATTAAAATCACGCCCATTCCAAGAGCGAGCATAATGCTCATATTGCCAGCGCTATCCCGTAGCATATCTTTTAATTTGGTCATGAATATTCCCCGTGTCCCTTTATCGAGCCAGACTATACGCGGATAATCTTACTAATCAGGAAGGATTCATAGTTAAGGGCCCGTAAACGAGCCCTTAGGTCTAAGAATATTAGTTTCAGTGTTTTTCTAGAACGGGATTTCGTCGTCCAGGTCAAAACTCTCAGCCGGGCCTTCTTGCATAGACGCTGATTGCGAACGGCCCTGCGTGACATTACCGCCGCCGCCATATGAACCGCCGCCGCTGTCTTGATTATACCCACCGCCGCTCTGGCCATATCCGCCACCGCCGCCTTGGGAATTGCGGCTATCGAGTAGTGTTAGATTTCCATTATAACCCTGCAAGACAACTTCTGTCGTGTATTTATCATTGCCGTCGCGGTCTTGCCACTTGCGCGTTTTAAGCTGACCTTCGATATAAATCTTGCTACCTTTTTTGACATAGCGCTCTACGATGCCCACGAGGCCTTCGTTGAAAATAGCAATATTATGCCAATCTGTTTTCTCTTTGCGCTCGCCCGTCTGCTTGTCTTTCCAGCTCTCAGATGTCGCGAGGCTAAAATTACAGACCTTGCCGCCATTGTTAAAAGTTCGCACTTCTGGGTCTTTGCCGACATTGCCGACGAGAATTACTTTATTGACTGAGCCTGCCATATCATCACCTAACCTTGACTTTTCGTCTATTATGTTCACATTTTGTTCTAAATTGCAAGTCCTCGTGACCATGAAGTTACTCACATGGAATCGAGTGTTTGCATTGTATTGTCCCAATGGGAACCTTAAGTCCACTTACGCGCCTATAGTTTTTGTTAATATCTTCACCCTTTGACCGAGTTTTTAATGGCCTCTACCTCATTGACCCACATACGCGTGCGCGGCGCGCGCGAGCATAATCTCAAAAGCGTCAATGTCGATTTGCCGCGCGACAAGCTTATCGTCATCACAGGGCTATCGGGCTCGGGTAAATCCTCTCTGGCCTTTGATACTATCTATGCCGAGGGTCAGCGCCGATACGTCGAGAGCCTATCGGCTTATGCCCGCCAGTTCCTAGAGCTTCAGCAAAAACCTGATGTCGATAGTATTGAGGGTCTCTCCCCCGCGATTTCCATTGAGCAAAAAACGACGTCGCGCAATCCGCGCTCAACTGTTGGCACGGTCACAGAGATTTACGATTATATGCGCCTGCTCTGGGCGCGCGTCGGCGTGCCATACTCGCCTGCAACAGGACTGCCGATTGAAAGCCAGACCGTTTCGCAAATGGTCGATATCATTATGGCAATGGACGAAGGGACAAAGCTCTACATTCTCGCGCCATTCGTGCGCGGCCGCAAAGGTGAGTTCCGTAAAGAATTTGCCGACTTCATGAAGCAGGGCTTTCAGCGCGCCAAGATCAACGGTGAGTTCATCCGTATTGAAGAGATGGAACCGCTGGATAAAAAATTCAAACATGACATCGACATTGTCATAGACCGCGTTGTCGTTCGCGAAGGTCTTGAGAGCCGCCTTGCCGACAGTCTTGAAACGGCGCTGCGTGTGGCAGAAGGTTTGGCCGTTGCAGAGGAAGCGGACACACCCGAAAACCGGACGCTGTTTTCTGAAAAATTCGCCTGCCCAGTCTCTGGCTTCACATTGCCAGAGATAGAACCACGCCTATTTTCATTCAACTCACCCCACGGCGCCTGCCCGCATTGCGACGGCCTTGGCATCGAACAAAAGTTCGCCCCTGACATGGTTGTGCCCGACACCTCCAAATCACTTGGCGGCGGCGCCATCGCGCCTTGGTCAAAAACACCGAGCAGTCTTTATATGCAAACCCTTAAAGCGCTGGCTAAACATTACGGCTTTAAGACCGATACCAAATGGCAAGACCTGCCAGACGGCGCGCGCGATGTTGTGCTTTACGGCACGAACGGCGCAAAGATAAAATTCGTTTATCAAGATGAAGGCCGCCGTTACGAGACGACAAAACCTTTTGAAGGGGTCATCCCAAACTTGCAGCGCCGCTACCGCGACACTGACAGCACATGGATGCGCGAAGAACTCGGCAAATATATGTCAGGCGCGCAATGCGATACTTGCGAAGGCAAACGTCTTAAGCCCGAAGCGCTTTGTGTCAAAATCGCCGAGATGGATATCACCAAGTCAGGCGAGATGAGTATTCGTGAGGCGCTTGAGTTATTTGATAATTTACCAAAGAGGCTCACCAAACAGCAAATGGAAATCGCGGAACGTATCCTCAAAGAAATCAGTGACCGTCTGAAATTTCTAAACGCGGTTGGTCTTGATTACCTCTCGCTTGGACGCGGGTCTGGCTCTCTGTCTGGCGGGGAAAGCCAGCGCATTCGCCTCGCCAGTCAAATCGGGTCTGGTCTGACGGGCGTACTTTACGTGCTCGATGAGCCGTCCATTGGCCTGCATCAACGTGATAATGCCCGCTTACTTGAGACGCTGCAAAATCTACGCGATTTGGGCAATACGGTTATTGTCGTAGAGCACGACGAAGACGCAATCTTAACAGCAGATTATGTCGTCGACATGGGCCCTCTCGCGGGAGTCAATGGCGGCCAAGTTATCACCGAAGGCACGCCGGCTAAGATTAAAAAGAACAAAAAATCCCTCACGGCAGATTATCTGACGGGACGCAAATCCATCGCCATCCCAAAAGAGCGCCGCAAGCCTAATCCTAAGAAAATAATCCGCATTGAAGGCGCGACTGGGAATAACCTAAAATCAGTTACAGCAGAGTTTCCGCTCGGGCTGATGACCTGCGTGACGGGCGTCTCGGGCGGGGGTAAGTCCACCCTCACCGTTGAAACACTCTACCGCGCGGCGGCGCGAAAGCTGAATAATTCAGGCAAGCCCGCCCTGCCACATACAAAGGCCACAGGCTTTGAGCACCTGGATAAGGTCATCGACATTAACCAAAGCCCGATCGGGCGCACCCCGCGCTCTAACCCCGCGACATATACAGGCGCCTTCACACCCATAAGGGATTGGTTCGCAGGTCTGCCCGAAGCCAAAACGCGCGGCTATAAATCAGGACGATTTAGCTTTAACGTTAAAGGTGGGCGCTGCGAAGCGTGTTCAGGCGGCGGCGTCATTACGATTGAAATGCACTTTTTGCCTGATGTGTATGTCACCTGCGATGTCTGCAAAGGCGCGCGCTATAACCGCGAAACCTTAGAGATACGCTTTAAAGGTAAATCCATCGCCGATGTGCTCGCCATGACAATAGATGAGGCAGCAGACTTCTTCAAAGCCGTCCCAAACATCCGCGATAAAATGGTAACATTGCAACGTGTTGGCCTGGGATATTTAAGAGTGGGCCAACAAGCGACAACGCTATCGGGCGGCGAAGCGCAGCGCGTGAAGCTGGCCAAAGAACTTTCCAAACGCGCGACAGGCCGTACCCTTTATATTTTGGATGAGCCCACAACAGGCCTTCATTTCCACGATGTCGCTAAACTCCTAGAGGTCTTGCAAGAGCTCGTCAGTACGGGAAATACAATGATTATCATTGAGCATAATCTGGACGTCATAAAAGCCGCTGATCATATTATTGATATCGGCCCCGAGGGTGGAGACGGGGGCGGCGAAATCGTCGCCATTGGCACACCAGAAAAAGTCGCTCAGTCCAAGCGCAGCTGGACCGGCCGTTTTCTTAAACCCATGCTTGAACGCGATGCAAAGCGCGCGAAAACATAAGCGTAGATAATCAGAGTTTAATCAATCGGGCGGCCAGATTCGGTTTCGAGTACATAACGAATGGTCGTCACAATTTCCGTTCTATCGCCATCAACTTCTTCTGGAACGCGAGGTGAATATTTCCATTGCTCCACCGCTTTGAGAGATGACGCGTCAAACACGTCTTCTGGCCAGCTCTCAAGGAGGCGAGGGTTAATCACATTGCCAGTGTCGTCCAAATCAAACTCGACCAGAGAAAAACCTGACTGCTGGGCGTTTCTGGGTATAACGGGCGGCACTCGAGTTATCGGCCGTATCGTCTCATTACGCTTTTTATCATAGGGCCAGCATTCGCACAAACCTGCGGCTTCCGCTTCTTCAAAGAGACCATCACGAACAATCCTGTGGCGCATATTCAGCCAGCGCCCTAAAGCCCGAGATACAAATGGATGGTCTTTAGGAAGTTTATTTTCAACATTAGTCATAACGTCCTGATATTCCATGACAGCAGGGATAAGTTCATTTTGACCTTCCTTGCCATAGCCAGAATAGAGCCGTGCCATATAAGGATGGTAGCTTTCAATTCCATCATCAGCTGCCTCAAAAATCGCTAGCGCTTTTTCTGCATATTTTTCTGTATTTTCATGTCGTGCGCTATCAATATTAAGTTGCGCGAGCATGGTGTAAATCTCACCTAGGAACGTCGAATTTCCATAGCCATTAGCTTCGGCATAATTCGCGGCCTTTTTTAACCGCGAGGTTAAACCTGCCCGCTGATTAGTCTTTACCAAATATTCGCTATATTTTACTTCACGCTCAAGACGTAAGGCAACGCCATCTTCCTTATGCAAAGGGCTAAGCTCAATGGCTCTAGAATAAGCTTTTTTAAGCTGTTTTTTGTTACCCGAATGCGCGCCTAAGTCCGCAAAGTTTTGTGCAAGATCACCAGTCGTTTTATTGTCACCCAAACTATCTTCGGCGGCCTGCCAAGCCTTATAGGCATTCTTGCTGGCAAGCTTCGCGTCGCCTGCTTCAAGCGCTGCGCGGTAGGCTTTATAAGGTATCATAACGTCAGAGGGCGTCTGCGCGCTCGCCTCTGGCAAAGCGGAAAAAGTTACAGCCCCAGCAAATATCGCGGCTGCCGCCATTTTAAAAATATGCTTCATAGCTCTATCCTTCACATAGAAAAATGTGCCCCATATTATCTTTTTCGTTCAATTTTAGCAGGAAACCTAATTATTGCAACTTACCAGAGATTTTAAGTTGGCCTTGTCAATAGTGCCGCTTTGGTTTTGCCCCCTTTACTTTAGCCGCGCCTTCGCTACATCACCGCCATGAACAAAACAGATGTAAAACCAGTCCACATTATTGGCGCCGGCATGGCAGGCTCGGAAGCGGCATGGCAATGCGCACAGCGCGGCGTGCCCGTTGTGCTGCATGAGATGCGACCTCACCGCATGACCGAGGCGCATCAGACAAGCGGCTTTGCGGAACTTGTCTGCTCCAATTCTTTTCGTTCCGATGACAAATTTGGCAATGCCGTAGGCGTACTGCATGAAGAAATGCGTAAGGCTGATAGCCTGATAATGGGTATGGCGGAGCTGCATAAGCTACCCGCAGGCGGGGCTCTCGCCGTAGACCGCGACGCTTTCTCCGATGCCGTCACCCTGATATTGCAACATCACCCACTTATCAGCATTGAGTACGGCGAAGTAAAAGGCCTGCCGCCCAAAGATTGGGGCAATACAATCATCGCAACAGGCCCCCTCACCGCGCCGGCACTCGCGCAGGCTATTTTGGATTTGACGGGCGAAGATAGCCTTGCCTTTTTCGACGCCATTGCTCCCATCGTTTACAAAGACAGTATTAATTTTGACAAAGCCTGGATGCAGTCGCGCTATGACAAAAAAGGTCCTGGCGGTGACGGCGCGGATTATATCAACTGCCCGCTCGATAAAAAGCAATATCATGCCTTTATCGAGGCCTTGATTGAGTCCGATCAAACCGAGTTTAAAGACTTTGAAAAAGACACGCCCTATTTTGAAAGCTGCCTGCCGATTGAAGTCATGGCGGCGCGCGGGCCAGAGACTTTACGCTGGGGGCCGATGAAGCCTGTTGGCCTCACGAACCCGCATGACCCGTTGGTTAAATCCCACGCCATTGTTCAGCTGCGCCAAGACAATGCGCTCGGCACGCTTTACAATATGGTCGGCTTTCAAACGAAAATGAAATATGGCTCGCAAACGGATATCTTCCGCAAAATTCCGGGCCTCGAAAAAGCCGTCTTCGCGCGGCTTGGCGGCATTCACCGCAATACATTTATCAACTCGCCTAAGCTGCTCAACGGGCAGCTCCAGCTAAAAGCGCGTCCTGACATTCGCTTTGCAGGGCAAGTGATGGGCGTGGAAGGCTATGTCGAAAGCGCCGCGCTTGGGCTCATCGCAGGCCGCATGGCCGCCGCGCAAGCGCTTGGCAAAGAGCAAAAGGCACCGCCAAAAACCACGGCGCTCGGCGCGCTCGTCGAGCATGTCACAGGCGGCTTCATGACAGGGCCAAAATCCAAGTTCCAACCGATGAACGTCAATTACGGGCTCTTGCCTCCCATTGAGCATATCGTCTATAAACGCGAAGATGGCTCGCGCATTAAGGGCAAGGACAAAACACGATTCCGTAAGCGTTTAATGTCAGAACGCGCATTGGTTGATATTATGGGGTGGGCTTAAGATGTCAGTAGAGAAAGCTAACGTTCTTCTTATACATGGCCTACTAAGCAATCCACTTGAAATGGCTTACCTTGGCGTACAATTAGAAAAGCACGGCTTAAAAACCCACTATGTTTTCTACCCCTCAATCATGAAAACCTTGGAAGAAAACACGCAGCCAATAAAAGAAAAAATTAAAGACATCGGCCCCGTTGATACCTTGCACCTTGTCGCCCATAGCCTTGGCGGATTATTACTCGCTCATCTTTTTGAGCATGGGTTCGAGATGCCTGAGGGGCGTATTTTAACACTCGGGTCGCCGATTAAGGGCAGCGTGACAGCCAAGGAACTTAGCAAATGGCCCATGACGTCTGACATTCTTGCCAAATCCATGCCCAAAGCCTTATCCGGTGAAGGCGTACCACAATGGAGTAGCGACCGTGATTGGGGCATGATCGCAGGAACGAAAAATGCAGGACTTGGCGCACTTATTGGCGGCCTGCCCGGTGAGAGCGACGGAACCGTTCTGCTCGAAGAGACTTATCACCCTTCGCAAAAAGCCCATAAG
>CAZFWZ010000042.1:0-19645 GCA_964522765.1 uncultured Caulobacterales bacterium
GTGAGAAGCTGCATAAAAATATTATTATGCGCGGGCAGGTGATTAACTCGCTGCGTAGCCGTATGATCGCGCAAGGCTTTACTGAGTTTCAAACGCCAATCCTCACGGCGAGTTCTCCAGAGGGCGCGCGAGACTTTCTCGTGCCGTCACGGCTCAATCCGGGTAAGTTTTATGCTCTGCCGCAAGCGCCGCAGCAATTTAAGCAACTTTTGATGGTGGCGGGCTTTGACCGCTACTTCCAAATCGCGCCGTGTTTCCGCGATGAAGATGCGCGGGCTGATCGCTCGCCGGGTGAGTTTTATCAGCTTGATATCGAAATGAGCTTTGTCACCCAAGAAGATGTCTTTCAAGCGATTGAACCTGTTATGGCGGGCGTGTTCCAAGAGTTTGCCGATGGGCGCGAGGTGCAAACGCCGTTCCCGCGTATTCCGTATAAGGAGTCGATGGAGCGTTACGGGAATGACAAGCCTGATCTACGTATCCCGTTTGAGCTCACTGACGTGTCTGAATTCTTTACAGACGAAAGTAAAACGGGCTTTGGTATCTTTGCTAAAATTACAGGCGGCGGCGGCAAGGTGATTGCCATTCCTGCGCCGCAAGCGGCGGCGAACCAGTCTCGTAAGTTTTTCGACAATATGGACAAATGGGCCAAAAAGGAAATGCAAATGCCGGGCCTTGGCTATGCGCGTCTTACGCTTGATGATGACGGCAATGTTAAATCCCAAGACCCCGTCCTCAAAGGTTTCTCAACAGAGTTCCTTAAAGAGCTTCTTACAAAAATGGGCCTTGGCGCGGGCGATGGTATTTTCTTCTCTGCGGGTAAGAAGGGTGATGCCTATAAGCTCGCAGGCGCAGCGCGTAACAAAGTTGCCAAAGATCTTGATCTTATTCCTGAAGGCGTGTTCAAATTCGCATGGATTATTGATTATCCCATGTTTGAATGGGACGAAGATAATAAGAAGATTGATTTTTCTCATAACCCCTTTTCTATGCCGCAAGGCGGTATGGAAGCGCTTGAAGCCGCTGATACAAACGAGAAGATTCTCGATATTCTGGCCTATCAATATGATATCGTCTGTAACGGTGTTGAGCTCTCCTCTGGCGCGATTAGAAACCACAAAGCTGACATCATGTATAAAGCTTTTGCAATGGCGGGTTACGGTCACGAAGTCGTGGAAGACAAATTTGCAGGCATGATTAATGCGTTTAAATTTGGTGCGCCGCCGCACGGCGGGATTGCTCCCGGTGTTGATCGTATTGTCATGCTGCTCGCAGGCACAGAGACAATTCGCGACGTCATTTTGTTTCCAATGAACGGACAAGCGCAAGACTTGATGATGAACGCCCCTGCCGAAGTGGACATGAAGGCGCTCAAAGAGCTGCATTTGAAACTCGTGCCAGTCGAGCCAAAGGCTTAATCTCACTTAAAGTTCATTCACGAGTTTAAAAAACCCATGTTAGCTTTGCGGCATGGGTTTCTTAATGCGTATATATGTGATGGTCTTTGCTGTCCTCATGGCAGGATGTGTGAGCACGCCAAAAGGGCCATTGTTGCTGCAAGAGCAGGTCGAGCATCCTAGCACTATTACACTGCCGCTTATTAATAACGAAGCTGGGGCGTTAGTTGTAAATGCGGGCTTAGGCGATGGTGTCACGGGCCGCTTCCTGATAGATACGGGGGCTACGCTCAGCTCAATTTATCCGGATATGCAGCGTAAGCTTGGCCTTGTCCCGATTGAGCGTACAGCTATTCGTATTCATGGCATGATTGCTTCGCAGTTGCAGCCTGTTACGCTAATGCCAAGCCTCACGTTAGGACAAAAGCAGTTGCCGCCTTTTCAAATTGCTATAATTCCGCGACTGGCCAAAGGTGAAACTAGCCCAATTATCAAACCCGCTATACATGATGGCATTATTGGGATGGATATATTGTCGGATTTCCACCTTTATATAGATAAGCCCAATAATGTAATTCGCCTTTTACCGCTCGAATTGGGACCTCCTGTTATGCCTGCGAGTTGGGATATTGTTGAGTTGACGAGAAACCCGTTTCTTGAGGATGGTCGCCAGCTGCATTTTTTCGAGTTGCGTCTTGGCAATGGTCTAACACCCGCGCTTTTGGATACGGGCGCAGAATTTAACATGATGAATTGGAATACAAAACGCTTTCCGCGTTTAAGAGCCGTAAAAAAGAGACTGCGTGAGAATTGGGAGATAAACGGCGCAATTGGTAAGTTTCGTCCTATAACAAAAATCTTATCAAAAAATGCGCGTGCCGGACAAAAATTTTGGGGCGATGACGAATTTCTTGTGCTCGACTTTGAAAGCTTAAATGTGCTGGGTATTGACGGTAAGCCGTTCGTTATCGCGGGAATACCAATGTTTGGTCAAGAGGCCGTGTTGATTGATTTTGAAAGTGACAGGCTATATTTTGCGCCAAATAATAAGCGGAAGGAACGCGTTATCAAACTTTATTAGATCTGGTGGTTAAATTAAACCAAATCACTGGCACGTAGGTAAGTTTTGCGGCAACGCTGTCCTAATCGTACGAGAAGTTCATAATTCAAGCCGTCAATCGCATTTGCGTCGACTTGCAGGTTTTCTCCGCGAAACTCTGCCCAATCACCCACAGAAATTTCTCGTACCAAACGGGTCACATCAAGCATCGTCAGGTCCATGCTGACGCGGCCTACAATCGGGACGCGTTGTTTCTGCAAAGACGCAAAACTGGTTTTGCTTTTTTTGTCCTGAGGGCCGCTGCTCGCGGATACGGGCACGCCGTCCGCATAACCGGCGCCGATCACGGCGATTTTCATATCATATTCAGCCGTAAAGCTTGCGTTATAGCCAAGGCTTTCACCTTTTTTGACGCTCCGCAGCTGGAGGACAGGCGCCATAAGCGAGACAACAGGAGTGATGTTTTCTTGTTTAGCATTGGTTGTGGCTTGGCCGCCATAAAGCCCAATGCCGGGACGTATCATTTGGAAATGATAGGGCTTGCCAAGATAAGTGCCTGCCGTATTGGCGAGGCTCAGTGGCAAGACAGGGAAGCGAGACGAGGCTTTACGGAAACGCTCAAGCTGCTTGGCGTTCATTTCGTGTTTGGCTTCAGGCGCACAGGCGAGGTGGCTCATGATAAGATCAGGACCCAGGGCTTTGAAAAGGCCAATGTTTTTAGACAGCGCCAATGTATCAGCTTCGTCCATACCGAGGCGGTTCATGCCTGTATCAATATGCAGGGCCGTAAAGGGGGCATGTTTGGCGCGGTCGGCTTCGTCGGTCCACATGCGCGCTTGATCAATAGAGTTGATGACAGGTTTAAGGCGAAATTTGAAAAACAACGTTAGGTCTTGGGGCGCAGGGCCATTGAGAACATATATAGATGCGTTCTCGCCAATCGCTTCGCGGACCATTTTGCCTTCGCCCGCTGTCGCGACGAAAAATGTGCGGCAGCCTGCGCCGTAAAGCGTCTTGGAGACTGTTGTCGCGCCAAGGCCGTAGGCGTCTGCTTTGACGCTCGCGCCAATTTTGACATTCCCGACTAGGGTCTGCAGAGCTTCAAAATTGTCTTTAATCGCATCTAGATTTATCAGCAGAGTTGGCCGCGCGGTAAAACCAGAACGATAGACGCCAGACTTTCCTTTTTTGGCGGGCTTAGCAGATGATTTAATGGCTGCGCCTGCGCCGATTTCTTTGCGCTTAAAATCTTTAGCCGAAAAGGCATGGTTCTTTGTGATTTTATGGGGCTGACCCATCATCGGTTTACTGCCGCTTTTACCGCCGCGTTTGTCATCAGCGCGTACCGCTTTGCCGTTGCCACGGCGCGGCGGGCGACTATCATTAGAACGTGGGGGACGTGAGCCGCTGCGGCTAGGCGGTTTCATAGTGCCTATTGCCCGCCTATATCGCGGTAGCGGTCATCTTGAGCGAGATTGCTAAACTTGGTGATATCAGCGTTAAAGGCGAGTTTGACAGTGCCAATTGGGCCGTGGCGCTGCTTGCCAATAATGACTTCAGCTTTTCCGTGCAGCATTTCCATTTCTTCCTGCCATTTGAGGTGCTCTTCCGTGCCTTCAGAAGGTTCAGAGCGGGCAACATAATATTCTTCGCGGAACACGAAAGAGACGACGTCGGCATCTTGCTCGATAGAGCCAGATTCGCGAAGGTCAGAAAGCTGCGGGCGTTTGTCATCGCGCTGCTCAACTTGGCGAGACAGCTGGGCGAGGGCGAGCACTGGCACGTCTAGTTCTTTGGCGAGCGCTTTAAGGCCCATAGTAATCATAGTGATTTCTTGAACGCGTCCATCGGAGGATTTGAGCGCGCTACCGCCTGACAATAGCTGTAGATAATCAACGATAATCAAGTCGAGACCCGCCATACGCTTAAGGCGCCGCGCACGCGCAGAAAGCTGCCCAATAGAAATGCCGCCCGTATCGTCGATGTAAAATGGGATGGAGTTAATCTCATCCGCCGCGTCGCGCACTTGCTCATATTGCTGGGAATTGATATCGCCGCGGCGAATTTTATGAGAGGAGATTCCTGATTGTTCGGCCAGAAGACGTGTTGCGAGCTGCTCACTACTCATCTCAAGGCTAAAGAAGCCAACGCGGCCGCCGTTGACGGTGCGCATGATTCCATTTTCGTCTTTTTCTTCTTTAAACGCCCTCGCGACATTAAAGCCGATATTGGTCGCAAGCGAGGTTTTGCCCATAGAGGGACGCCCCGCAAGAATAATCAAATCAGAGCGGTGAAGCCCGCCGAGCTGTTTGTCTAAATCAATCAGACCAGTCGATGTGCCCGATAAATGGCCGTCACGGCTAAAGGCCGCCGTGGCCATATTGATGGATTTAATCAAGGCTTGCGAGAAGGTCTCGAAACCACCTTGCGTATCGCCCGCTTCGGCGAGCGTAAAGAGCTTGTTTTCTGCATCCCCAATAAGGCTTGTTGCGGTATTCTCGCCGGACACATCTTTGGCTGCGGTGTTGATTTCTTCGCCCAGCTTAATCAGCTCGCGGCGCATGGCGTGATCAAAAATTAGCCGCGCATATTCTGGCGCGGCCATGCTGGCGGCTGCGGGCGCATTGGCGAGCAGGCGCGCGAGATATTCAACGCCGCCGATATCCTCGATTGTTTCGTCTTGCGAAAAGCGGTCTTTGAGAACAATGGCGTCGGCGAGTTGCCCAAGTTCAATCAGCTTTGAGGTTTGCTCAAAGATGCGGCCATTGACGGGGTTGTAAAAATGCTTGGCCTGCACTATGCCGCTGACGCGGTGATAAATTTCATTATCATAAAGTAGCGCACCCAGCAGGGCTTGCTCCGCTTCCCAGCTATGGGGGAGGGTGTCGAGCTCGCCGCCAAAGTCGGAGCCGTTATCATTTTCAAATTGTGAAACCATAATTATGTCTATCAGACTGCTTGCGAAACTGCCACAGCTATAGCTGCCATATGATGGCGAAATTACGGGATAACTCTGTTGATAGAATGGCATTTTATTGTAGTTCCTGCCATAGTGAGGTCACATCCTCTCTTTACCAAGCGAGCAACTCGCTTTATCACGAGGGGAATTTTAAATAGGCTAAGCTATGGCTAATTTTGTAAAACGTATATTCGCATGGTGGGATGGCGCCACCCTTGGCACATTGCTGCAAGTGGGCCGCAAAGGCACAAAGGTCGGCGAAGACGAATATGGCAATACTTATTACGAAGAAAAAGGCGAGGGCTATGATGGCCGTAAGCGCCGTTGGGTTACGTATTCAGGCTATGCTGACGCCTCGCGCGTGCCGCCTGAATGGCACGGCTGGATGCACTATATGTATGACGATACACCCGTAGACTCGCCGCTACCGACCCAAAGCTGGGAGTTGCCGCATCGCCCAAATATGACGGGTACGCTGCACGCCTATAAGCCAAAGGGAAGCCTCGACCGTGGCGGCATACGCAACAAAGTCGCCTCCGATTACGAGGCTTGGACACCGGACGCTTAGGTGCTTCGAACTTTCCGTATATTAGCTGCCGTCGTTATCGGGCTTGGCTGGACCTCATCGGCGCAGGCTGATAATTTAATGGGCGACGCCGTCGTCCTGCGCGCGCTTGATAAGGTCACAGCCGCAACCCAAGACTTTACAGTACCCGTTGGAGATACACTGCAATATGGCTCTCTCACCGTGAATGTGAAACATTGCGAGAAGCGCCCGCCCGAAGAAATTCCAGAGACATATGCTTTTCTGCAGATTTTCGATGCACCGCCTGCGCCCAAAGGTAAGAACGCTAAGCGCAATAAGCAGCCTCAGGAAGATATCAAAGTGTTTTCAGGGTGGATGCTGAGCAGTAACCCTGCCGCCGCCGCGCTCGACCACCGTGTCTATGATGTTTGGGTGCTGGATTGTAATCTGCCACCGTCGCTTTTGGATCTACGGCCTGCTGGAGAATAAAAAATCCGTCATTAGCGCCTTGTCATTTAGGCATCACTGATAGTAATGCTGAGAAACCACTTAAGGGGTCCAGGATTATGCGTAAGGATTATTTAGCCGCAGGACTACTCTCATTATGTTTGATGTCTTGTGATGTCGCGACTTCTCCAGAAGGCAAAGTCCTGCCGAAAAACAATGAAATTAGAATGCCGACATTTGCGACCGGCTTTGCGGATGTGCTCGCGCCCCAGCTGAACTCTGTAGTGAGGGTGAATGTTTCCAAAACTAATGAAGCTGAGGGTACGGTGAGCGGAAGCACGGGCTCAGGTGCAATCATTGATGCAGAAAATGGCTATGTGCTCACCAATGCTCATGTTGTTGCAGACGCAACAGATTATGCGGTTTTACTGCTAGATGGCCGTGAAATAGTTGCGGAACTTGTCGGTGTGGATGTGCCAACCGATATTGCCCTTTTAAAGATCAGCGAGCCGTCTATTAAAGCGATTGCAATTTCGGATTCCGACAAAGCGAGAGTTGGAGACGTTGTCTTTGCTGTGGGTTATCCATTTGGTTTAGATCAAACGGTCAGCCTTGGTATTGTCTCGGGTCTTGGGCGTTCGACCTCATCCTCGGCTTTGCAAGATTATATACAAACCGACGCCGCCATTAATACGGGTAATTCAGGCGGCCCGCTGCTTGATAATCAAGGACGCCTCATTGGTGTTAACACAGCCATTCTTTCAAAATCAGGCGGCAGTGTTGGCATCGGGTTTTCTGTACCGTCTCGGGTTGCGCTACGCGTCGTGGATCAATTGAAATCCTTTGGCGAAGTTCACAGAGGGTCAATCGGCGTTTCGCTGAGCGTTGTTAATGAAGCCGCGGCGGCGGCAGCAGGCACCCTAAATCTAGAAGGAGCTCTTGTCGCTAATGTTGATGCTGGTTCTCCCGCAGAAAAGGCCGGACTGCAATCAGATGATGTCATTACTCGCTATGACGGACGGCTGGTTAAAACCCCAAACAGTCTGCGGACTTGGATAGGCGTGAGCGAGACTGGCGTACCGGTCGATATTTCTTTGTTTCGCAGCGGCGTAGAGACGTCACTGCAGGTCACACCTGAATTTCGGGCCTTTCCCCTACTTGAAACTGTAGGCCAACTTGGGATGAGCGTAGAAAGCATCGTGGATAATAGTGGCGTGGAACCCAATTTAAGCGGCGTTCTTGTTACCAATGTCGAAAAGGGGTCCCCCGCCGATAATGCGTCTATGCAAGTCGGAGATGTGATACTCAGCATAAATAATGAGCGCACCTCGACGCCCGCTGTTTGTGACCGCGTAATTAAAGGGGCCAATGGCCGTGTTCTTCTTGTGGTATACCGAGACAATGTTGTTGTGCCTGTTATTATTGAGGTGACGTAGGTTGCTAAATAACCAAACTCCGCCCCGTCAGATTCTGTCTCTTATGGATCAATGGCTTGCGAGGGAATAGGCGACGTCTGATAAACGCTCACGGAGTCGTCTATAGCCGTAAAATCGCCGCGCATTTTCAGGGCAGGGGCTAATAGTTTTAAATATTCAGATTGCGGCATTTCAATCCCGCCCATGGTTTCCAAATGATCCGTCAGATATTGCGTATCAAGCAGCGTAAAGCCGCCCGCATTGAGCCGCTCGACGAGGTGCACTAGGGCCATTTTGCTGGCATTGGGCCGTATTGAAAACATACTCTCGCCAAAAAATGCCCCGCCTATTGTAACGCCAAATAGGCCGCCGACGAGGTCTTCATCTTGCCACACTTCTACGGAATGGGCGTGACCGATATCAAGAAACAGGCGGTAAAGCTGCCGCAAGGAATCGCTAATCCAAGTCCCGCCGCCTTCTGTGGGGCGAGGCTGGGCGCAGGCCCAGACCACGGCGTCAAAAGCCTTATCAATAGTGATCGTCATATCGGTCGCGCGCATAAATTTTTGCAAAGAGCGAGATATATGCAAACCGTCTAGCGGAATAATGCCGCGAAACTCAGGCTCGACAATAGCAAATTGTGTCGACTCGCGCGAATCCGACATCGGGAATTTCCCACGCCGGTAAAGATCAAGCACGTCACGATAGGTGAAGTTTGGCATAGCCCGAAGATGGTGCGATTGCGCGAGGATTGCAAGATAGCTTGCGTGACTGAGTATCTTAAGAGACAGGCGGAAAATCCGCAGCCATCTGCTACTCACTCATTGAGATTTGCAAGCTGGGCGGCGTCAATCCACAAAGCTGGCTCACCCATGCTCAGATCAACATCCAAGACACAAAAACTCAGACCTCGACACGATGCTGCTGTGGAACTATCTTGAAGAAAGTTAAACGCTTGTTTTTATTTTGTGTTTAAGGTTTTTCGTTTAGCTTTAGCAGCTCTAACTGAGGCTTTAAAACTGTCCATCTGCTCTTTTTTTAAGGTGCGAAACAAGGCTTTCTTGTCCCGAAAGCTTTGCTCTGCTTCCTTACATTTTGGCGTTTTTACATAACTGCCATTTTTCCGCTGCGCGCAAACCGTCAAGGAAAGTTCCTCTGCGTTTTTCATATCCCGATATAGGTCAACTAAAGGGTCTTTTCGGGTAGGCACCCCTTCTTGGGCAAGCTCAATGACTACTGGGTTAGGAAAGAGGTTAAGGTTAGACCCTGCGGCTGCATCCACTGCAATCATTCCTACGCCTAGTCCTAGTCCTGCAGCTGCTGCGGACGCCGCTACTCCGCTGGCATTTCCTGATTGAAGACCTAATGTAAGGAGTGCTTCAAAAGTTGCATATGCCCCGCCAACAGCAAACCCTGTTCCGGAAGCCGTTGCAAGGTTTGCAACGGCTGAAGTGTTTGCGCTGCCTTTTTGCTTTGAAGATCGGATAAAAATTTCTACAGGTTCATATCCAGGATGCTCAAGCTTAGCTGCAAATTCAGAGCGCCTTGGTAACTTAATAGCACAAGGCGTGGGTTCGCATCCGATATATTTAGCACTCTGTCTATTTCTTTTAGATGAATTTTGTCGTTTCCTCGTACGTGCTGTCCATTCAGGGTTGATGATTGATGTTGTAACTTTTGCTCCTTGAGGAACAGTATCTATACGAAAATGGTCATCTGTGCCACGGTTTACCGTAGAGCATGCAGACAAGAGTATGGAAAAAACAACGAAGATAAGCAGACGATATGTCATGGTTTAGCCTGTTGAGTGAGTATTGTCTTAGAGCTTTCCGGAGCTAAGAAAGCTGTGATTGGGTTGGGGGTTAATGATAGCCCAGCACCTGTTGCGACATCCAGTATTGAGCCCGCTCCAAAACTCATTACACCACCAAAAATAATCGCACCTCCAATAGGAATGCTTTTTAGAAATTCCGGGCTTCCAGCGACGACATGACTACCTTTCTGTGTTCCTGCTACAATAGTGCCTCTTGGCACCGAGTTGGAACTTGTTGCAACGGAAGATACGATTTTGACCTTGATGTCTTTATAACCTTCTTTCTGAATAGATATAACGGGTTCTGCGCGCCGAGAAAAATTTATCTCGCAGGGTGTGGGCTCACATCCATAAAATCCATCAAGATTACTATTTTTTGTTTTATTTGGGATGTTAGATATAGCCCTAGCCCCAGAGGGTTCGGAGTTTATTTTTACCACTTCATGGGTCCCGCGTGTGGCTGTGGCGCATCCCGATAGGTAGGTTGCAGCCAAAAGTAAAAATAATAAATATTGTGACATAAAACGCTCTTCCATAGCAAGAATTAGAGAGTTTAGGCAGTTTCTCAAATCAGCTAGGGTTTCAGATGATTGCATAACCTGTCACAATTTTAATACTTCACTCGCGAGGTAGAACGACCTAAAATCGCCTCATAACAGTCGCTGATAATGTTTGTCGTTTGAACTCACTCTAATTATCCCAGCCCGATTTTGCTAAAATTTGCGTTATTAAATCTGGCTTATCATTGAAATGCGTTTTCATAGCCTTTAGTTCGGCCTCCGCTTCTAAGGTTTGATTTAGAACTTTTCTTGCTCTTAGAAGTGTAACCCAGCCTTCAGGGTCATCGGGATTTTCTGTAAGTTTTTCAGATAGGCCATCAACCATGCCTTGTATCATTGCTGCGCGTTCATCTGGATTCATTTGTGCCGCGGCCGCTATGTCATCGCGGCTCGGGCCTCGCGGCGGCGGGGCGGTCACTACGACTGGCTGTAATGCCTCATTACTCACGAGATGTGGCGAACCAATTAGAAAGTAAGTTCCGGCTGTCCCAGCGCAGAGTAGCATGAATATGGCGGCTGCCGAGATTGGCTTAGGCTTTGACGAAATATTCAATGTTTGCGTAGCGCTTTCGATGAGGCGTTTTTCTAAAGCTGACTTCTGAGCTATGATGGCTTCATTGTTTTCGTTATCGGCGTTTATATCTTTTTCTATACCCTTTAGTTCTTCACGGTAAGCATTGGTGACTTTTTTACGCGCTAAAGTGCTTTCCTCATTTGGTAAGTTTTTGAAATAGAGTGGTGCTGCAATATAAGCGAAAACTATGATGCAGAACACAAATATTAAAAACCAAATCATGTCTCAGTATCCATCAAGTTTTTTAAAACTACCTTTTCTTCATCAGAAAGTGGTTCGACTACGAAAACATCTAACTTTCTTTTCCGCGCGATTATTAAAAACCACAGACCCATACTAAAAACTAACACCGCAGGGAAAATCCAGAGCAAATATGTATTAGGCTGAAATGGTGGTTTAAGAAGCACATAATCTCCATAGCGTTCACGCATAAATTCGATAACTTGCGCGTCAGTTTCACCTGCTGACATGCGCTCGCGGACGATTAATCTCATGTCTTTAGCCAGAGAGGCTTCGGACTCTTCGATGGATTGGTTTTGACAAACAACGCAGCGTAGGGCGTGCCCGACATTGCGAGCGCGCAGCTCTAAATCATCTGATGTCACGGTGGTTTGGGCGGCTGATAAGGTCGACCAAAACACTGAAATTATAATGATCAAGGCTCTAATGGCTCAGTCCTCCAACTTTGAATAATGGGTAGAAGGCTATCCTCCCATACATCGTTTGTGATTATGCCGACATGCTTGTAACGGATGCGGCCCATTTTATCGACGAGAAAGCTTTCGGGCGCGCCAGTCACTCCCAAGTCGATTGCAAGGCGGCTGTCTGCGTCAAAAATAATAACGTCATAGGGATTGCCATTTTTTTTCAGCCAGATTTGTCCATTCTCACGTGTATCGCGCCAATCAATGCCGACCAACTTAATAACTTCAGAACGGCCAATATCCATTAGCTTCGGGTGTTCAACCTCACACGCAATGCACCAAGACCCAAAGACATTTACGAGTGTTATGTCTCCCAAAAACATATCTTGGGTCAGTGTACGCTCAGGCTCATAAAGTTCTGAAAGCGCGAATGCTGGAACGGGGCGATCTATCATTTCTGAAGGTAAAATATTTGGATCTCGCGTCAGTCCAAATGCGAGCATTGCAACGAGAAAAAGCAAGCTCAAGAGAGGCCAGATTGCGCGCAATAATCGCATTATGTTACGTCCATTTTTTTGTAAGCTGTAACTATAGATTTATGCCGCGCCTCATGTCGTAGACGTTTATCAAATAGCGAAATCAAACCGGAAAGCGCCATCATTAATGCGCTAATCCATATCCATACAACAAAGGGATGGTGATAAACCCTAACGGCCCACCCGTTTTCAGCGGTGCCTTCTCCGATTGCCGTAAAAAGGGTATGGGTTAGGCTAAGGTGCAGGCCAGCCTCAGAGGTCACAATATTACGCACTGGAAAAAAACGACGTTCTGAATAAAGGTCTGCAATTAGGTGGCCATTTTTAGACGCTGTTACATGTCCACCAAAGAACTGATAATTGTCTCGGGCGCCGGGCGTCATATCTAATAGAGTGAATTCATACTGGCCCAAGGTTACGCTTTCGCCGACTTTTAACATGGCGGCATTCTCATCGGCCCAAACGGAAATTGAGGTTACGCTTGCTGCGAAAATGGCCATGCTAAGATGCGCGCCAATGAAGCCAAATGTAGCTGCGGGCTGCGCGCGTAGTAGGCTCCAACTCTCAATACGGGTTACTTGACCCCAGCGTATTTTTTTTCCAATGGCTGCGAAGGTGCCGTAAGCAAGCAGAACGGCGATACCGAGCGACAGGCCTCCCAAAGCGGATTTTCCAAACAGTCCAAAAAGAGCGGCGGTCAAAATCAGTGCCCCGAGGCCTCTACGGATAGTCGTTTGATGTTTTCCAAAACTGTCTTTGCGCCATTTGAAGAGCGGTCCAATAGACATGAAGACGAGGAGCGCACACATTATTGGTGCAAAGGTCATATCAAAATAAGGCTCACCCACTGATATTTTTTCTCTGGTGAGTCCGTCAATTATTAGAGGGTAAAATGTCCCTAGAAAGACTGTTAGGGTCGCCGCAACCAGTAAAAGGTTGTTGATGACCAAAGCGCCTTCTCGGGATATTAAGCTTAAGGGTGAATGGTCACGCAACGTATGTGCCCGGACGGCATAAAGCGTTAGGGCGCCGCCAATTGTTGCCGCCAAAAGTGCTAATAGGAAGACGCCGCGCTCGGGATCGACAGCAAAGGAATGGACACTGACCAATATTCCAGAACGAACTACAAATGTGCCTATCAGGCTTAGAGAAAATGTCGTAATCGCGAGTAAAATTGTCCAGCTGGCCATGCTATGCCGCGTTCCTAAAACCATAATAGAGTGAAGCAAAGCTGTTGCCGCAAGCCATGGCATAAACGAGACATTTTCGACAGGGTCCCACATCCACCAACCGCCCCAGCCAAGCTCGTAATAGGCCCAAAAGCTACCAATAGTGATGCCAATAGTCAGAAAGCTCCAGGCGATTAAAACCCATGGGCGTAGCCATTTGGCCCAGACGGCATCGACGCGGCCTTCTATGAGTGCGGCAATGGCAAAAGCAAATGGCATGGATAAACCAACATAGCCTAAGTATAAAAATGGTGGATGAATAGCTAGGCCCGGATCTTGAAGCAAAGGATTAAGTCCTTGCCCGTTGATGGGAAAAGGGTTCAGACGCTCAAACGGGTTGGATGTAAAAAGTATAAATGCCAAAAATGACGCCCCCATTAGGCCTTGAATGGCAATAGCGCGGGCCTTCAGTGTTAGAGGGAGGCTTCGTCCGAACACAGGAACCAAGGCTCCGTAAATTGAGAGTATCAAGACCCAAAGTAACATTGACCCTTCATGGTTTGCCCAAACAGCTGATATTTTATAATGCAAAGGTGTCTGAGAGTGGGAGTGCAGTGCTGCAAGTTTTACACTGAAATCAGAATGAATAAATATAGAAACTAAAGTAACGAAAGAAAATGCAACGAGGTAGAATTGTACTAAGGCCGCGCGGTCACCCACCATCATGAGGCGCTCGTCCTTGCGGTGCGCCCCAGCCATAGGAATTACAAACTGAATAAGTGTAACAATAAGCGCTAAAATGAGGGCTATATGTCCAATTTCTGCAATCATGATAAGCCTCTAACGTGACTGACGTATAAACAATTCTCAATTTTGTTCAAACCCATTTTGGTGCGACAGTTAGCCAATCATAACGGAAATAAAGCACACTCCGTTATGGACGTGTGCGAGCCTCAAATGCTTTTGGGCATGATGCCTGCAAATGGAATGTTTCCGAAACACACAGGCTTATCTGTCCATAAGTCAGCTAATTTTAATGAGATAGCAAGGCGGCTCAACGCGCTAATATTGCTCGAGTTTTCGAGACTTTATAAATGTAGCAGAAAAATACAATATAAGTTGGAGGGTTTCTGTTGCCAGCTACCCTCCGGAGCCCGCCTAACCGTCTGAAGGGTTAGGAGTTAAAGGTCGAATCTGACCAGCTGCTTACGCGGCTAGTGCAAACTCTTCAGAGTTATTGTCATTTGCAATTACTATGATTAGGCATTTAACGATACCCATCCGAACGAAAGCTAACATTTTTAGACGTCTGTCGATCCTATTTCGGCCCCAATTAAAAACACCCGCGACTTAATAGCCAAATGAGCAAATGTTCTTATGGTGGAGCCGCCGGGTACCGCCCCCGGGTCCAGTCCGCTTATTATATGCGCGTTTATCGTCATATCTGGCAAGCCAGCCTGTACAACATAGGTGTTTTGCCGCCCAATTACTAGCTTTTATGCACAAAAAGCTGCATCTCGTAAGCTTTTCTAGCTGTATGGAGGGATAAGGGTGAAAGAATTTAATCCCTATTACCAATTGTCTATGTGAATCAGGAAGTTGTCGGACTATAAGATTTCTATGACGTCGCCTTACACTTCGCAATCGAGTTCAACCTCTTGGCTCTCGCGCCTTGTCGCATTTGACTCGCGCAATGGGACAGGGGATGAAGTTGCGCTTGTAACCTTTTTGGCTGAGGCGCTCAAAACTCATAATCCAGACCAATTGATTGTAGAAACAGTACCCAGGGCACGAGGCAAATCCGATAGTGCTTATGTCTTGGCCGTATGGGGAAGGCCTGATGTGCTGCTGAATGTGCATATCGATACGGTGCCGAGCGGCAAGGGGTGGGACGCAGACCCGCTTGTGCTGCGCGAAGATGGAGATAGGCTGATTGGGCTGGGCTCATCCGATATAAAAGGGGCTGCGGCCTGTATTCTCGCAGCGCTAGAAACAGTAACGCCGCAAAATGTGGCTGTATTATTCTCAGGAGATGAAGAGCACGGCAGCGAGGTTATGCCGGCTGTTATCAAAGCGGGCCACATGGGCGGCGCGCCGATGGCGATTGTTTGTGAGCCAACGGGCTGTCGTGTTGGACGCCGCCATAGAGGCATGCTCGCTTTTGAAACCAAATTTACAGGGCCGGGCGGGCATAGCTCATTGTCCGATAAGACGGCGGCTCCACTTCTTAACGCTGCGAGGCTCGCCTCAGCGGTTGGGGATTACGGTGATAAAAACCGTGATTTTGGGCAGGAGCCCTATAAGGGATTGGCGACAAATATTGGCGATCTTAAATCTGACGGCTCTTATAATGTTATTCCAACGGCGACGGAGCTGAAGTTCTCTATGCGTCCGCCGCCTGGGGATGATGTCGCGGCAAGGGCGAATGATATAAGGTCTATTGCTAAGACTATGTTTCCCGACAACCCGCTCGACACAATTGTTGAGTTTCCGTCTTTCGCGACAAAGGACTTAGCCGCCTTTGAGCGTTATTTTGGCAAATTTGAACCGCTGGATTTGCCCTATTGGACAGAAGCCGCAATGCTCTCGGATTCTGGGTTGAATGTGGTTGTCTATGGTCCCGGGGATGTTGAGCAGGCGCATAAACCCAATGAGTTCGTGACCAAAGCACATATGATGCAGGCGCAGGCCGTCTATGCGGCGGCGCTTTCAGGCGGCGTTCATCCAGCGTTGGATAATTAAAAGTACCGTGGCGAAAATACATATACGACAAGCCGTAATACGCAGCCTTTCAGCTGTCGGCGCACTTAAAGAGGCGCAGTTTTATGCTGAGCTATTTGCATCGCAAGCCCCTGAGCGTTTTGCGTTGATAGTGCTCGACCCGCGCTGCTTGAAAAACCCGCTTCTTGAAGCTTTGGTTAGTGACTTGCGTATATTGTCTGACCTTGACCTCGCGCCAGTGCTTTTAATCGGCGCAATGCAGAGCGACACAACCAGTAACAAGTTTCAGACGCAGCGCCTGCACAAAGCTCTAGACGGCGTGGATGTGCGTTCGACCAAGCTTAATATGGCAACATATGGTTTGATCGATGAAATCCGAAAAATGTGTTCAAACGTTCGCTTACCAATTCTTGAAATGACAGAGCGGCGAGGGGCTATTGATCTTGATGGACTCGTCTCTGCGCTGCAGCCTGCGAAAGTCATCTTTCTACAGCCTTCAGGAGGAATAAGCCGCGCAGGTAAGCGTATTGCAGTTGTGAATATTGACGATCCAGACGCTCTGCACTTGGCGGATGTTTTAACAGCTGGACAAAATAAGTTTGTGACGCGGGCAAAAGCTTTGATGGAGCTACCTGAAAATAGCTCCGTATATATTATGGCCTCCCCCCTTAACCTGCTGGCCGAGCTTTTTACGATAAAGGGCTCAGGTACTTTGATGCGCAGAGGGGCTAAAATACGCCGTGTCACGCAATTGTCAGAATTAGATACAGCTCCGCTCGTCGCGTCAATGGAGGCCGCTTTTAAGAAACCATTAAAAGCGAGTTTTTTGGATACGAAAATCAAGTGTGGTTTCGTTGAAGAAAATTATCGAGGCGGCGCGCTATTTACCCAAATGGCAGGCTTGCCTTACCTGTCCAAGTTTTGGGTTATCAAAGAAGCGCGCGGCGAAGGCATTGCCCGCGATATTTGGGACACGGCTTTAGCGAATACGCCTGTTTTCTTTTGGCGCTCTCGGATAGAAAACCCTTTTAACGAATGGTACATGCGGGGCTGTGACGGCATGCAAATTGCTGATGGATGGCGAGTGTTCTGGAAAGGGCTTACCGCGCCAGAAGTTCCCGGAGCCATAATTGCCGCCTCTAGTGCGCCAGAGGATTTTATGAACCCTTGAGTCTTAAAATGGTTCAATCATTACCTAATTTTTACAAGTTTGTTTGAAAAGTGTGACGCGTCCCAATACCAATAGTATGCGCGTGTTTATTTTTTTCTGCGATTATAAGGCTTCTCCATGTCCAACCTGCTTATCTCTTCAGCTTTTGACGGCGGTAATATCGTGGTGCTCGATCAAAAAATGCCTTCCAATATCCGCCTTGCTATTCGGCCTGACAATGCATCTGATTTTTATCAATGGTTTTACTTTCGCTTGAGCGGCGCAAAGGACGTACCGTGTCATATGGTGATTGAGAATGCCAAGGACGCGGCTTTTAAGGGGGGGTGGGACGGCTATCATGCTTGCGCGAGTTATGACCGCGAGACATGGTTTCGGATTGAAACAACGGATTATGTCGAAGGGCAGCTTATCATTGATATCACACCAGAGCTTGATAGCCTTTACATTGCTTACTTCGCGCCGTTTAGCCAAGAGCGCCATGCAGACTTGATTTCAGAAGCTACATTTCATGATGATGTGAGCCTGCGGGTGCTGGGTCAAACTATAGATGGCCGTGATATGGACTGCGTCAGCATTGGAGACGGCGAGAAAACGATTTGGGTTGTCGCAAGGCAGCATCCCGGGGAGACAATGGCTGAGTGGTGGGTTGAGGGTTTCCTCGCAAGGCTTCTTGATGATGACGACCCAGTTTCGCGCGTGATGCGCGAGAAAGTACGTTTTCATATCGTCCCAAATATGAACCCTGATGGGAGCTTTCGCGGCAATTTACGGACCAACGCAGCCGGGGCTAACCTTAACCGTGAGTGGGGCGTCGGCAATATTCAAAGCTGTCCCGAAGTGCATTGGGTGACAGAGGCGATGAACGAAGACCGCCCCGTTATGGTGATGGATGTCCACGGCGATGAAAGCTTACCTTATAATTTCATCGCAGGCGCGGAAGGCATTCCCGGCTTTACAAAGAAGCAAGGCCAAGACTTAGACGACTTTAAAGCGGCCTATGAAGCTATAAGCCCCGATTTTCAAACCATGCATGGTTATCCTGTTGCGGCGCCGAGGACATCAAACATGACCTATTGCACGAGCTTTACAGCTGCGGAATACGGCTGTCTGTCTATGACGCTAGAGATGCCATTCAAAGACAATGCTGATTTGCCTGACCCTGTTTTTGGTTGGTCACCAGAGCGTGCTGCCCGTCTCGGCGCGGCATCCCTTGATGCAATGCTGGCGGTCATCGACCAGCTTTAACTTTAGAAAAAAGGCCACTTCGGAGAGTATCCGAAGCGGCCTACAAAGAAAGTCGCCCCACTACATGGTCTTTCTTTGCAAATTTGGGTGTCTGAGGTCACCCTTGAACCTTAATAATAAATGCAGCAATGCGTAACGTGACGCCCGTCACGCTGAAGCTCTAATTGATAGGTTTACAGGCCGTTTTAAGCCATTTTTTTACATCACCATCGACACGCGGGCCTATCTCCGCCCAAACGCGGGCATGATACGTGTCAATATAATCAATCTCTTCTTTTGAGAGTAGGCTGGGGTCAATCAAATCACTATGCAGCGGCGCAAGCGTGAGTGTTTGAAATCCCATCATCTCGCGTTCACCGCCGGTTATAGGTGCGGGCGGGGTCACATATTGCAGATTTTCGATACGAATGCCGTATGCGCCCGTCTTATAATATCCCGGTTCGTTTGAGACAATCATACCAGGTTGAAGCGCAACGTTATTTGGTGTTTTGGCGATACGCTGCGGGCCTTCGTGGACGCCAAGGAAGACGCCGACGCCGTGCCCCGTGCCGTGGTCATAATCAAGGCCTTGGTTCCACAGCGCGGCGCGGGCGAGCACATCAAGCTGATGTCCTGATGTGCCTTCGGGGAAACGTATCGTCGCCAAAGCGATGTGCCCTTTTAAGACTAGAGTAAAGCGGCTTCGCATTTCAGCACTTGGAGAGCCGATAGGTACAGTGCGGGTCACATCCGTTGTGCCGTCCGGATATTGCCCGCCGCTATCAACTAGAAAGAGTGCGCCTTTTGTTAGCGTCGCTGACGTCTCCGTTGAAGCGCGGTAATGAACTATGGCGCCGTTTGCGCCTGCGCCTGAAATTGTCTCAAAACTGAGATCTCGCAATACGCCCGTGTCTTGGCGAAAACCTTCGAGCTTTTGTGCGGCCGAGATTTCAGTTTCCGTGCCAGATTGAGCCTGCGTATCAAGCCAGTGTAAAAACTTCACGAGGGCCGCGCCGTCGCGTTTATGAGCCTCAGTCGTAGAGGCCAATTCAGAGGCGTTTTTGGCGGCTTTAGGTAAGGCAACTGGGTCTGGGCTAAACTGAACTTTAGCGCCTGCTGCATCAAGGGCATCAGCGAACCATATGGCCGCCGTATTGGGGTCGACGATGACGGTTTTCGTCGATAGCTTCGTGAGGGCTAATTCCAAATCATTTTCTGTGTGCAACGAAACGTGATTTCCAAAGTGCGCGCGAACCTCATCATCAACTTTGTCTGGATTGACAAAAAGCTGCACATGGCCGCCGCTATCAATCAGGGCGGTAGACAGGGCGAGGGGTGTGCACATGACGTCACTGCCGCGCACATTCAGCAGCCATGCAATAGAGGCGGGCGCTGTAATAAGGGCGCTCTCCGCGCCTTTGTCTTTTAT
>CAZFWZ010000043.1:0-3603 GCA_964522765.1 uncultured Caulobacterales bacterium
GAGCGCAACAACGGCAGTGCAGAAGAGAATCAACATAAATAAATCAGATGCCATTTGGCTCTAGTCTGACATTAATTTTGGTCATGCCGAAACTTATGGAAAAGCCCTCACCCGGGCCCGGAGCGTCACGCGCTATACGCCGCTGCCGGAAAACCGCGTACTTTTGTCTAGCACCGTCACAGAAACCGCAGACGGCTTTCGCGCCGTCTATATCAATCCCGGCGCAGACAGTGCGCGCAGGGTAGAAATCACAGCCCATGACCGAGGCGGCAGCGTTATTGCGCGGTCTGAGGCTCGCTTCGTTCCCGGAGTGAAAACAGCAGAAGCAAATTTTGAACTTCCGGCCGATTTACGTAACCGCGTGGCGGTTCTGCGTGCCGCAGGCCTTCCGTCTGCAGGCGCCGTGAAGCTTCTAGACGATAGCTGGGGGCGTCCGGTCATTGGCATTTTAACAACAGGTGAAAATGATGCCAGCCCGCTATTGTCTGAGCCTTTTTACGCGGAAACTGCGCTTGCGCCCTATGCTGATATTTTTAAGGGAACGCTAGAGGAGCTACTCCCTGTGGCTCCATCAATCATTATAATGCCCGATGCCGCACGCACAGACAACCAAGAGATGATTGATTATGTCGAGACAGGCGGACTGCTTATCCGTTTTGCGGGACCAAAACTGGCGGCGCGAACGGATGCCCTATTGCCTGTACCGCTACGCGACGGCGACCGCGCGCTAGGCGGGGCGCTGACATGGGAAGACCCTCAGCGCCTCGATCATTTCCCTGCAGATGGTCCATTTTTTGGCCTGCGTGTGCCCGACGACATAACAGTGCGCCAACAAGTCATGGCCGAACCCGGGGCGCAGACAGACGCCTTTACTTGGGCACGGCTGCAAGACGGCTCGCCTATTGTAACCTCTGCCCCTAGAGAATTAGGCCGCATAGTTTTGTTCCACGTGACAGCAGGGCCAGAATGGTCAAACCTTGCAGTGGGCGGACTATATGTGGATATGCTCCGCCGTATTCTACCGCTCGCCAATCAAGCCGCCGCTATAAACCAAAGTTCTGATGGATCGGACTGGGCACCCGAGCGCGTGCTCACGGGATATGGACGCCTTACCGCCCCAAATATTTCCGCGCAAACACTCTCCGATGAGGCCTTTGGCAGCACCCCCATTAGCGCGGCACATCCTGCGGGACTGTATCGCCAAGGTGTACGCCGCAAAGCGCGCAATGCCGTGTCTGACCCCAGCGTGATTACAACAATTGGCAGCATTTCTGGTGTAAATACGGCGGGTTACACGGCCCCCAAATCTCAAACCCTCGGAGGACTGCTCCTTGGGGCAGCCCTTCTCATGCTTTCGCTCGACGTGCTGTTCTCTTTACTGTCATCCGGCCGTATGGGATATTTAAAACCTAAAGCCCTGTCTAAAATAGCCGCTACGCTTTTAGCGGCGGTGATAATCAGTGTCCCCGCTATTGATGCGCGCGCGCAGGAGCAAGACCAATCCGTAACCGACGCGCTAGGGCTGCATTTAGCCTATGTTAAAACAAGCAACTCTCGCGTGGATAGCTTGTCTGAAGCGGCAATGTTGACGCTTGTAAAAGAGTTGACCGCCCGCACAACAATCGAGCCTACGGGCGCGCGCGGCGTTACCCTCGGTGTCGATCCACTAATTTTTTATCCCTTCCTATACTTTCCAGTCGAGCGCGACGCGCCAGAGCTAACCGAAGAGGCGAGCGCCGCGCTAAACGCTTACATGGCGAGCGGCGGAACTGTGGTGTTTGACACTCGTGATCAAGGCGACCGCGCACTTCTTGGAACATCAACGCACCCTGGGCTTTCGGCTGTCACGAAAAATCTTGATATTCCACAAATTGGCCCTGTTCCCGAAGACCATGTCCTGACCAAGTCATTTTACCTCCTCCAGAGTTTTGCTGGACGCTGGTCCAATGGCACAGTCTGGGTGGATAAAGACCGTAACGGCACGGCGCGCGACGGCGTTAGCTCTGTCATTATTGGCGCTAATGACTGGGCCGCTGGCTGGGCCGCAGACGAAGACGGCGAGTTTATCATTTCACTTGAAAACGATATGGCTCGCCAAAGAGAATTTTCGCTGCGCTTTGGTGTTAATGTCGCCATGTATACTTTGTCTGGCAATTATAAAGCCGACCAAGTTCACGCCGCCGCCCTCATCGAACGCATTGGCGGCAAGCAGCGTATTCCAGAAGATTTAGGCAAAGCTGATAAGGAGGCGGATGAATGATATCAGACATTCTCTCCTCCTTTGCATTTGACCCACTTATCGCATGGCCGTTGATTGCGGTTATTGGCGGATTGGCCCTTATCGCCGCATTAATTGCTGGCGCAGGACGGCTGAAATCTATGTTCCTTAGAACCTTTGCGGCTATGGCCCTCATTATAGCACTCGCGAACCCGCAAGACGTAGAAGAAGACCGCACGCCGCTGCGTGATGTCGTATTAGTCATTACTGACGGGACTGAGTCTGTTATGCTGGGCGAGCGCGATAAAATGATTGCTGCCGCTGTTGCTGATTTGGAAAGCAAACTTTCACCTGATACAAGCCTTGAAGTTGTTACGGCCCGTATTCCCGTTGACACTGATGGTACACGGATGACCGCCACTCTTATTGAAGCGCTCGGGAATGTCCCGTTAGCGAGGCTTGCCGGCGTGATAACCGTGACCGATGGGCAGGTCCATGATTTACCTGAAAACCCCGAAAACCTTTTACCTGCGGGCGTGCCGTTTCACGCGCTGATTATTGGCGACCCAGACCGGCGCGATCGGCGCATTCGCACAACCCTCGCCCCGCGCTTTGGCCTCGTCGGAGAGCAGGCCAATTTCCAAGTCCTCGTTGAAGACCCCGGACATGAAGGCGAACGCGCCGTGATTATCATCAAGCTTAACGGCGAAATTCAGGCCCGTTTCCCCGCAACAGTTGGCAATACAATTTCTATCCCGCTTGCAATTGAACGCCGAGGCCCCAATACGGTCGAACTTGAAGTCGAGGCCGCGCCTGATGAACTGACAACTAAAAACAATGTTTTCATCACGGAAATCTCAGGCATTCGCGATCGCCTGCAAGTACTTTTGGTCACGGGCGAGCCGCATATGGGCGGACGGGCTTGGCGCAATTTATTGAAATCAGATCCCGCAATTGATCTTGTGCAGTTCACAATTTTGACCAATCCACGCGAAAAAAACACGCGCGCGCCCTCACGCGAGCTGTCTTTGATTGCCTTTCCGACTCGGCAATTATTTGAAGAAAAACTCGATGAGTTTGACCTTATAATTTTCGATCAGTTCAAACGCCGTGTAGCCTCAGTGCGCGGGGGACGCTCATCCCCCATTATGTCGCCAATCTACCTTCAAAATATAGCGGAATATGTCGAAAATGGCGGCGCGCTTCTCGTCGCCACAGGCCCGCCTTATGCCACGCGCGCCAGTATCTTTCGTTCACCCCTCGCCGCTGTGCTTCCGGCCCGTCCGACAGGCGAAACATTTGATGAGAGCTTTCGTCCTGAGCTTAACAGCAAAGGTCGCCGCCATCCTATAACTGCCAATTTCGTCGGCAAGGACGCAGAAAAA
>CAZFWZ010000043.1:3613-19535 GCA_964522765.1 uncultured Caulobacterales bacterium
GTACCGTATAAGCGAGAGCAATATTGTTAGCGGTGAGGTGCTGATGGAAGGTCCAAGCGCGGAACCATTGCTTGTCATTGATAGGGTTGGAAAGGGCCGGGTCGGTATGGTTTTATCTGACCAAGCGTGGCTATGGTCCAAAGGCTATCAAGGCGGAGGCCCTTATAGCGAAATATTCAGGCGGCTTTCCCACTGGCTTATGGGCGAACCTGATTTGGATGCGGAGAAATTAAGTGCGCGCTCTGATGGTGGTAAAATTGAGATTGAGCGCCGTTCGCTCAAGGATGAAACAACGACAGTCGAAGTTAAAAAACCAGACGGCACAACAGAAACAGTTACCCTCAAACCTGCAGGCGAAGGCCGCTTTGTCGGATTTTCTAACGCGGCTGGGCAAGGGGCTTACCGCCTCGCGTCTGATGATATTAGCACTGTCACAGCCATTGGCGCGCTTAATCCAAAAGAGTTTTCGGACCTAACGCCTACGCGCGGCATACTTGAGCCCCTAACGAGCGCTACAGGCGGGCTATCTATGATGATTGGCGACGGAACATTTACGCCGGAAATTCGCCGCGTTAAAGCCAGCGCAAAAACTTCAGGGACGGATTGGGTGGGACTTGTCGCGCATGAAGCCTATACTGTGCAGGACTCGCGCCGAACACCCCTCGCGCCAGGTTGGCTCTATTTTCTCTTGGCCGCAATAGCGCTTGGCTGGGCATGGCGCCGCGAAGGAGCTTAACCCTCATATAAAACTGTCATTTTCAGTTTGGCTTTAAGACAATTTTTGCCATAGCGTGTTATTAGCGGTAAAAAATAGGGGAAAGACATGTCAAATTTAGTACTTAAACTTACCGCAATAGCCATCACAGCTAACCTACTGTCCGCCTGCGCCGTTGCAAAAACCACAGGTAAAATTGCTGCACTGCCCGTCAAAGCCGTTTACAAAACTGGCGAGCTAGCCGGCAAAACTGTCTATCATACAGGCCGCATTGCGGGCACCGGGGTTTACAAAACGGGAGAGCTCGCCGGAAAATCTGTCTACCACACAGGCCGTATTGCGGGGACAGGAGTTTACGAGACCGGGAAATTTGCAGGAAAAACAGCCGTAGCAACCGGAAAAGGTATTTATTATATCGGAACAGTGCCTGTAAAAATCACCAATAGCGCGCTTGATACGAGCGCAAAGGTGTTGACCCTTACGACCCAAGCCATGGATTTGACAGGGCAAGTTGTTACCGTTTCAAAGGATATTCAAGCGATGCAGCTTGATACCGAATTGAAAGCATTTAAGAGTGTCAAAAATCTTATTAGCGTTTTCGTCGATAAAAAATCCTAAGGTTTTCTAAAAAAGATAGCTAAACTGTACCACACTATAATGTGACGACTGGGACAATTGTGAAAATCGAGCGTTTGTGTTATGTTGCCTCAAATGGAGATGACGATGCGACACATATTTAAATCCTTTATTCTTTCTGCGCCTTTAGTTCTCGCGGCCCCAATGCTGGCCAACGCAACAGGATTTGAAAGCACACTGAGCGCGCCGCTGACCACACCAGTGAAAATAGATATTCGCCTGAGTGAAGATCTAGCTTACCGCGCAAATCACTTACCAAAAAAATTATCCGATCGAGGAGGCAGTTCTAGACTTGGAACCGCCTTTGGGCAAAATGGGCATTACGGCGAAAGGGATCTCAATCGCTTACAAGAACGTCTGGAAAAAAAGTTGACCAGGAGGCTTGAAAAAAAAGGTATCGTTGTTTCTGATACTGCGACGACTGTATTTCGGGTTACAATTATTGATGCGGAAAACAATCGTCCAACCTTCGAACAACTCTCACGAGAGACAAGCCTGTCTTACAATAACAGTGTTGGTACTGGCGGCGCTGAGTTTGAGGCAGAAATTTTGGCGGTGGATGGAAGCTCACTTGGCATCATAAATTATGACTGGTTTGAAACAGACATTCGAGACTCGAGTTTTGGCGGCACATGGCGTGATGCCAACCGCGCAATTGATCGATTTGCTCGGCGCGTAGCAAAAGAATTTACCACAGCCTCCTAATCCTAGAGTTTGTTCAGCCCTAGAAAGTCACTCAACCATAGAAACGCGAATTGGCTCCTCGGCTCCCCGCAGCGAAATCTCTACAACGCCCTCGCTATCACCTTCCCAAATGGGGGTTTCTAGCGGCAGTAATTTAGCGAGCGAAACCAGCGATTCACCTTGATAACTTTCGCGCATGTCGCAAATTTTATCGGCACTTAGCACGTAATCAAACATATTACGCAAGCCCTTAGAATTTAGGTTTTGAGTGCTAGCTAGCTCTGTGATTCCAACTGCAATACGCGAGTCAAACTCTGCGTCGATTTCGCTTTGCACGTCAGATTTAAAACTCCAATAATATTGATCTATCGCGAGGTCTTGTACAGCTCTATAAGCCCCGTAATGCGCTGGAGGAATAACAGATGAGACAAGTTTCGACGCGCAGGCACAGCCTTTTGCCGTTGAGACAGTTTCTCCAAAATCTACATTTTTTGCCATATGCGCATCGATGCAAGACTGCATCATTACGTGCTGCACGGGCGTAACGCGCAGCTCTTCAATAACGGAGCTTGACTGAAGCTTTAATGATAACGCACCGCCGCCCATCAGCGTAAGCGGTATAATAGGAATAGCGGCCGTGCGCAGCTTTCCCATAATGGAAAGTTCCCCGAAGTTTTTTATATTTTTAAAGAAGTAAAATACCTTCTTTAACTCTCTCGCGCCTAGATCATCAAGCATTCTGCATCCCACCTTTTATGCAGTAGGTTTACGCGTTCAAGCCTATTATCTCGCTAAGCTTTATGGTTAAGGGGCCGTAAAATCTAATTACGGAATACCGATAAGTTTATGGGTTTGAAGAGACAATCGCCACTGCGGATGAGCGAGCGTATAAGCAAGCGCCGCTTGTAAATGCACGCTATTCTGATCTCCCGCACCTTCGGCCAAGCCGTCGCGGGGCTGCAGGGAAAACCGCTGAAAGTCTAAGTGCTGGAAATCTTCAGGTTTATTTTCGGCTTGGGGGAAAACAAGTTTTAACTCGTGACCTGAGATCTGCTCAAGGACTGCGCCGGCCTTAGGGGATATACAAAGCCAATCAATGCCGCTCGGCGCTGCAATTGTACCATTGCTCTCTACCGCAATTTTAAAATTCTCATCGTGAAGGGCCTCAATTAAACCTGCATCCATCTGCAAAAGTGGCTCGCCGCCTGTGCAGACGACCCATCTCTCGCCCTGCCTCTCTGGCCACGCGTTTGCAACGGCTCTGGCCAAATCACTGGCTGTTTTAAATTTTCCGCCTCCGGGCCCGTCTGTGCCGATAAAATCTGTATCGCAAAATCTACACACCGCTTCAGTCCGCCCACTCTCAAGACCGTTCCAAAGATTACACCCAGCAAACCGCAAGAATACAGCAGGCAGGCCTGTCTGGCCGCCTTCACCTTGAATGGTCAGGTAGATTTCTTTGACGCTATACATTTACGTATTCCGACCAGCCTTTGGCTCGAAGCTCACAGGCAGGACATGCCGCGCAGCCATAACCCCATGACCGGCGCTCACCTCGTTCACCCATATAGCATGTATGTGTATGCTCTAAGATAAGGTCAACTAGTGCAACGCCGCCAAGCTGGAAAGCCATTTCCCACGCGCCCGCTTTGGAAATATGCATCAGAGGCGTCTCAAGACGGTAAGTTTTATCCATGCCGAGAGAAATCGCGTTCATCTGCGCATCGAGTGTCTCATGGCGGCAATCAGGATAACCCGAAAAATCAGCTTCGCACATTCCGCCTATGAGTGTCGTCAATCCACGGCGAAATCCTATGGCGGCAGCGAAGTTTAAAAAGATAAGATTTCGGCCCGGGACAAATGTACTAGGAAGACCCGTCTCATTTATTATAATCTCGACATCACGCGTAAGAGATGTTTCAGATATCTGGCCGAGCGCAGACAAATCAACAATATGATCTTTACCTATTTTATGGGCCCAATGCGGAAACTGCTCGCGCATTTCAGATAATATTATTTCGCGGGCTTGCATCTCTATGACGTGACGTTGATCGTAATCAAACCCCACCGTCTCTACATAATCAAAATGGGTGCAGGCCCAAGCCAAACAGGTCGCGCTGTCCTGCCCGCCGCTAAACATAATCAGTGCTTTTTCACCCAGAAATTTTGGCCTCATACTCATGGGCGGCTCTTTAGCCAGTTTATTTGGCCGTGACCAGTGTGCATGGCCTTTATAGTTGGCATGGGTTTTGAAAGGTTAACATAATCTAACGCTGATTTATCGAATCGAACCATTATGAAACTTATGAAAAAGCTGCCGTTCAAGAAAAGATATTTAGTTGGGGGTTATATCGCGTTTGAATTAGCAGGGCTGGCCATAGCCGGAACAGCTGGCGCGCAAGTGCTCGACCATATAAAATTTGAAGTTCCCCAAAGTGTTGCCTCGGCCGTATTACCCGGTGAAGCCGGGCTCACGCGATTGATTATTTCATCTAATGCCGCTTTCACAATTAGCGCTTCAGACGCAATTGGCGAATATGATATTTCGGTCAAGCGTGAGGGCTTAATCAATACCACACCATTTGGTCTTAACGCGCAAATGCCTGGTCCAGAAACGGCCTGCGGCACAGCTGTGTCCCCTAGCCCCTCAGTCATCTACCGCGCGACCCAAAAAACAGCCGCGTCTCGCGGTCCCGTCCTAAGCCAATCTGTCATGGTGGAGATCCGCTATGATACAGCGATGAGCCCTAAATTTGAGGTCAAGACGCAAGACAATAGTGTGTCGATTGTACCGGCTGCAGCTTGCGAGGGTCGTCTCGGTTAGGCCGCAACTTTCAAGTTTTCAAAAACATAGCCTTCAAGAAGAAGGCGTAAGCTTAAAGGTAAATTGAACGGCACAGAGCTGTCGAAATTAAAGGCTGTAAGCTTGTGGATTTGCGGTGGGAACTCATCACGAGCCTCTGAGTGATAACTCCAAACTTGATAATCACTAAACTCGCGTGCTTGGATATGTTTGTTCACATGCGCAATTTTTACCTTCACTCGACGATCACTCGTAAAGGCAGAAAAATACTCTTTAACGCGTTCACTTTCGCCTTCAATTATATTGAAATTTGCAACTTCATTTGCAAAAATCCGTCCCGTAAACCCTAATGATTTACAGATAATATCATTGTTCACGCCTATAGTTTTAAAAGACGCTAGATTTAAACTCTCTCGAGTGTGAGTCGTAAAAACAAATTGTGACAGCATCCGCACCTCTCCGGTCTGCTTGATTTGTGCCCCAAATCCACATTTATCTACTGTTAAAATACAACCCTTGATAAAGTAATAACGTTTTACACTATTGTTTCCAAATAATCTCAAGAAACGCGTCACCAAATTTTTTAAACTTAACTTCGCCCACACCCGACACGCCCAGCATCTCTTCTCGGTCCGCAGGACGTTTTTCCGCCATGTCGATTAAAGTGGCATCAGAGAAAACAACATAGGCGGGTTTGGCAATTTCTCGCGCGATTGCCATACGTTTGGCTTTCAGGCGAACGAGGAGATCATTGTCGCGTTCCGACAAGGCACTTTCTGCGGCGAGTTTTTTTCGGTCTCGGTCAGGACGACTCGCCCGTGTATTGGTCCGAATGACCTTGCAGCTAAATATCTCTTGGCGTTCTAAAACGGCTTGGCCTTTTGCGCTTATCGTCAGCGCACCGAAACGTTCAATATCCATTCCGATATGACCTGACGCGAGCGCTTGCCGAATGAGCGCTTGAAGATAAGGCGCGCCTATAGCTTTCGCGCGGCCATAACTTGGCAGTTTTTCATGGCCAAATTGTCGGACGCGATCTGTGTCAGCCCCACGCGCCACAGCAATCACATGGGCCTGCCCAAAGCGCTGCCCCGTCTCAATAATAGAATCCATTAGATAAATCAGATGATCGCTCGCATCAATCATATCGGGCGGGTTGTCACAATTATCGCAATTACCGCAAGGTTTAGTATTCCCTTCGCCAAAATAGGCCAGCATGACTTGGCGGCGGCAGGTTGAGGCTTCGCAATAAGACAAAAGCGCATCGAGACGTTTCATCTCTCGGATTTGGTGTTCTGTCTCAGAAGCCTCCTGAGTGATGAATTGGCGGCGCATACGCACATCATCAAGGCCATAACACAGCGCGGTTAAGGCAGGCGCGCCGTCACGTCCCGCGCGTCCAATCTCTTGGTAATAAGCTTCAAGTGAGCCCGGTAAGTTGGTGTGATAGACAAACCGAATATCAGGCTTATCAATACCCATACCAAAGGCAATAGTCGCGACAATCACTATACCTTCTTCGGCCATAAAGCGTTCTTGGGTTTCAAAGCGTAGCTGCGCGTCCAGCCCCGCATGATAAGGCATCGCTTTGTGCCCCGCCGCCTTCAGCGCGGTTGAAAATTCTTCGGTATTTTTACGCGACAAAGAATACACAATACCAGATTGCCCGCGCGCATCTTCCATGAAATTTAAAAGCTGCTTCTTACGGTCAGTCTTGGCGGTAATGGCGAGCGATAAATTAGGACGATCAAAACCATGAACAATGATCTTGCCACGGCCATTAAATAATGTCTTCGCAATATCGTCGCGTGTGGCGCTATCGGCTGTAGCGGTAAAGGCCGCGATGCGCGCCTTTGGAAATGCGTCTTTAAGCTCTGCGAGCTGCGCATATTCAGGGCGAAAACTCGGGCCCCATTTTGAGACACAATGCGCCTCATCAATGACAAACATGGCAGGGTCCAGCGCCCGCATAGCCGAGAACATTCGGTCCGTCATGAGGCGTTCAGGCGAGAGGTAAAGCATTTTCACCTCCCCGCTAGCGACAGATTTCCACTGCGAAATATTTTCTTCGCGCGACTGCCCTGAATGAATACAGGCCACCGCCGCGCCGTTCGCGCGCAGCCCTGCGACTTGGTTATCCATGAGCGCCACTAGCGGAGAAATAACAACGCTCACGCTGTCAAATAATAGTGCAGGCACTTGATAGCAAAGCGACTTGCCTGCACCTGTTGGCATAACGGCAAGCACGTTTTTACCCGCCATAAGCTCCGCAATGATACCTTCTTGGCCCGGACGAAATGCGTCAAATCCGAAGACAGATTTAAGGACGGTTTCGGGCGTCCCTGAAGCGGGATTAATGATAGGCGCAATGACGTTCATAATTAATGCGCGTCATTCCAGTTTTTCGCCGCATTAGCTTCAACCACTAAAGGCACGCTAATGTTGACGGCGGGCATGGCCGCATTTTCCATTGTTGTTTTAGCCACTTTAATAAGCTCCCCCTCTTTCCCCTGAGGGACTTCAAAAACGAGTTCATCGTGGACTTGCAGCAGTAGCCGCGCACCCTCAATCGGCGCGATAGCTGCAGGTATTTTATTCATAGCCCGGCGCATAATGTCTGCCGCCGCCCCTTGGATGGGAGCGTTAATGGCTTGGCGTTCTGCAAAGCCCCGCACAGCTTGGTTGCGATCTGCGATACCTTTGATGTGGCACTTACGCCCAAAAAGAGTTGTTATAAACCCTTGCTCGCGCGCTTCAGCTTTGGCCTCTTCCATATAACTTTTAATACCTGGGAATTTTTCAAAATAGCTTTTGATGTATTGGCTCGCTTCTGTGCGCGAAATATCCAAATTATTAGCCAGGCCAAAAGCAGAAATACCGTAAATAATGCCAAAATTAATCGCTTTAGCACGGCGGCGCGTCGCGCTATCCATATCCTTGATAGACACACCAAACATTTCTGACGCCGTAAGCGCGTGAATATCTACGCCGTCGGCGAAAGCCTGTTTCATAGTCTCAAGATTTGCGACGTGAGCAAGCAGTCTTAATTCGATTTGGGAGTAATCCGCGGCGACGAGAACATGGCCGTCCTCTGCAATAAAAGCATCCCGAATTTTGCGGCCTTCTTCCGTACGAATTGGAATATTTTGCAAGTTTGGATCAGAGGATGACAACCGCCCTGTTGTTGTGGCCGCGAGAGAAAAACTCGTATGCACGCGTCCCGTAGTCGGATTTATCTGCGCGACTAACGCATCTGAATAAGTCGACTTTAGCTTGGCATATTGCCGCCAGTTCAAAATTGTTTGTGGCAGTTTTTCGCCTTTTTTAGCGAGCGCTTCTAAAACGCCTGCGCCTGTTTGCCATGCGCCCGTCTTTGTCTTCTTTCCGCCTTCAAGTCCCATGACGTCAAAAAGAATTTCACCAAGCTGTTTGGGCGAGCCAAGATTAAAGGGCTGACCCGCAAGCTCTGTGGCTTCGGCTTCGAGCCCTGCCATTTTTTGCGCAAAATCACCCGACAGGCGAGCAAGCACGGCGCGGTCAACTTTAATGCCTTGGTTTTCCATTTGCGCCGCCGCCGCAGGTAATGGGCGATCAGCAGTTTCATAAATAGTCGCGACTTGATTTTGGCCAAGCTTTGGTTTTAAAAACTTCCAAAGACGCAAAGTTACATCGGCGTCTTCCGCGGCATAAGGCGTCGCCTTTTCAAGGGAAATTTGATCAAATGTTTTTTGCGATTTCCCGCTGCCCACAACGTCTTTGAAACTAATCGGCTTATACCCAAAATAAGTTTCCGCGAGATAATCCATGCCATGATTATGAAGTCCGCAATTAAGCGCATAGCTCATCAGCATTGTATCGTCATAGGGCGCGGGTTTTATCCCATGGCGCAAAAACACACCAAGGTCATATTTGAAATTTTGTCCAACCTTAAGCACGTTCGGATCGTGTAATAGCGGCTCTAGCGCCGTGAGCGCGTCTTGCATATTTATTTGCTTTGGCGCAGCCTCGCCAAACATATCTCCGCCATCAGCCCCGACATGGGCTAACGGAATATAACAAGCTTCATTGTCAGCCACAGCCAGACAGACTCCCACGAGATTTGCGGCTGCACTATCGAGGCTGTCTGTCTCTAAATCCACTGCGGCCACACCTGTTTCGCGCGCACGCTTTATCCAATGATGCAGGCGATCAATCTCCTGAACACATTCATATTTGTCTTTGTCAAAAACAACATTGGCGGGCGCCTCAGCCATAGCAGGCCGTGGGTCCGCGCCGAGGGCCGAAGCTGCCACCGCACTGTCTGCTCCGCGAAGTCCATCATCATCACCCTCTCCCATAGCGGCGCGCACGCGAGCCGTAAGAGTACGAAATGTCATATCCTCTAGGAAATTAAAGAGCGTGGTCGGGTCAGGATCGCAGCACGCCATCTCCCCTAGCTCGACCTCAACATCAACATCAGTTTTTAGCGTCACGAGCTCGCGCGAAATTCGAGCTTGGTCAGCAAATTCAATTAGGTTTTCACGCCGCTTGTTTTGTTTAATCTCGCCCGCGCGCTCAAGCAGCGTATCCAAATCACCATACTCATTAATCAAAAGCGCTGCCGTTTTCACGCCAATGCCCGGAACGCCCGGAACATTATCGGCGCTATCCCCTGCAAGGCTTTGAATATCGATGACCTTCTCTGGCAAGACTCCAAATTTTTCTTCAACCTCGGCAATTCCTATGGCGCGGTTTTTCATCGTATCGACCATAGAAATTTTTTCTGAGACAAGCTGCATCAAGTCCTTATCCGAACTAATGATAGTGACCCGCGCGCCCAGCGCCTCTGCTTGACGTGCATAGGTCGCGATCAAATCATCGGCTTCAAAGCCCTCCATCTCAATAGACTGCGCGCCAAAAGCCCGCGTCGCCTCGCGCGTCAACGGAAACTGCGGAATGAGGTCTTCAGGCGTCTCGCTGCGATTGGCTTTATATTGGTCGTATATTTCATTGCGAAATGTAATGCTGCCTGCATCAAAAATCACGGCAAAATGCGTTGGACGCGCCTCGTCCGTTTGGTCACGAAGCAGCTTAAACAGCATGTTTGAAAAACCATGTACAGCGCCGATAGGTAAACCATCTGTTTTACGTGTCAGCGGAGGCAAGGCGTGATAGGCCCGAAAAATATAGCCCGACCCATCGACCAAAACGACGTGAGAATCTTGTGTGACAGGGGCAGCGGTTTTAGAAGACATAACGACTCATTTCTCGGATGAAGGCTCACTTTGGGCGGCGTCTAGCTACAGTTCAAGGCCCTGCAGCGCAGCATCTGTGAGTTGGCCGTAATTTCGCCGCAAATTCAGGCTGTTTTAATGTCGCCCGTCATTATAAGATAGGGAAACGGCTGGAATGACACAATGTATCAATCGGTAGACGATCCCGAAGACTTAGAACAAGAGATAGCCGCCGAACGCGCAAAAGCGCGCCGTACGCTATGGACTTGGATTGTGGTCGCGATTGCCGCATTGGCTTTAATCGCGGCCCTCAGCGGGAGCCGCAGCAACGAATCACCCGACGCACTTATTGCAAGCCAAGCAGAACGCGCGAGCTACCGCACAGCCATTTCTGAGCCGCAGGTTGATCTTCGCCGCGCCCGTCTTCGTGATTTTGAAACGACCTATCCCAGTAGCGAGCTTTTGCCAGCTGTGCGCACACAGCTCTCTGTACTTGACGCGCATGAGACCAAAGCGTGGGCGGTGCTGAACGATGCCATCTATGACCCGCGCGCAAGCCGCGCGGCAAAACTCGCTACCCTACAAACATATGAACAGAGCTGGGGCGCGAGCTATTTAGGCGGACGAGACGAAGACATTCGAGCGCTGCGCGAGGCGCTTGAAGTTGACCCTCAGCCCACGCCTGATCGCGAGCTGTCGGGGATTAACAGCCCCATACCAACAAACGTACCTGACACTGTTATGGCCGGTGGGCCTAGGGCTGTGCCGCCGCCTGCCCCCGTGCGGCCTTATACGCCCCCGCCGCCAAGAACCCCCGCGGCTAGCACCATTATAGCGCCCAAAATAACAAAAAATAGAACGCCCCGTTATCCAAAACGCGCGCTAAAACGCGGTATCTCTGCGGTAGTCGAACTCTCGCTCTCAATTGATGATAAAGGCGAAGTCCGAATGGCCGAAGTCATCAGTGTAAGCGCCAACAGATATAAAAAGGACTTCATTAAAGCGGCAGAACGTGCCGCTATGCGCACCCGTTATTCACCCAAGACCGTCAATGGCAAAGCTGTGCCAACGTCCGGCGTCGTCAAACGCTATGTGTTCAAGATGAAATAAAAAACCAGAAGCCAATTAAGTGAGCCTTAGTGATGACCTTCATCAGCTGGGGCCTCTTTATCAAGCGCAAAAACACGGTCACAATATTTACATTGAACGTGATCATCTTGGCCCATATCCAGCCACGTTTTTGGATGCCCTAACGCGCCGCCGCCGCCATCACACGCTACACGGCGCGTCGGCGCGAGTACAACATCATCAGAGCTAGATTGAGGCAAGTTTGACATAGCTAAATCCATTAAATCTAAGCCCGAACTGGGCGAGTCCCTTATTGGGCGTTTACTCTGGCATGCGATACCAGTAGTTAAGTCTTAATTAGGCGAGGCCATGCCCGCCGTCAACGCCGCAAATAAGCCGAAAGCAATATGTCCTCTAACTTTGCCGCCTCATCACCAACTGCCCCTGCAATTGAAATTAAGGGGCTGAGAAAAACTTATAAAAAAACGCGAAAATCGCCGGCTAAAGTAGCGTTAAAAGGTGTGGATTTGATCATAGAACGAGGCTCTATATTTGGTCTGCTCGGGCCGAACGGTGCGGGTAAATCGACTCTGATAAATATTCTGGCTGGGCTTGTGACAAAAACCGAAGGCAGCGCAAAAATCTGCGGCTATGATATCGAAACACAGATGCGTCAAGCGCGCGGCTCCATCGGGGTTGTCCCGCAAGAGATTGCCATGGATGTCTATTTCACGCCTTACCAAGCGCTAGAGCTGCAGGCCGGCTATTACGGCGTGCCTAAAAATGAGCGGCGCAGCGACGAAATTCTGGCCGCACTCGGTCTCTCTGATAAGCGCGACGCCTATGTGCGCCAGCTCTCAGGGGGGATGAAACGCCGCCTTTTGATTGGCAAGGCGCTGGTGCATAATCCGCCCGTGCTTATTCTCGATGAACCGACAGCGGGCGTTGATATTGAACTCCGCCGCCAGCTTTGGACCTACGTACAAGACCTGCATAAGCGCGGCACGACAATTATTTTGACGACCCATTACCTCGAAGAGGCCGAAGCGCTCTGTGACCGTATCGGCATTGTCCATGAAGGCCAGATTGTCGCCAATGAAAATAAGGCCGATATGCTCGCCCGTCTGGACAAGCGCACCCTTGTCATTACGCCGCGCGAACCGCTCTCGGCCCTGCCCGCAAAACTAGCGGGGCTTGAGGCTGAGCTTTCCGGCAATGGCGCCATATCCATCACCTACCGCTCTGGGACGGACTCGATTTCGGGCTTGCTCGCCAAGGTCAAAGCCGCAGGCATCTCTATCGCTGACCTGCGCACAGAAGAACCTGACCTCGAAGACGTCTTCATGGCGCTCACCTATGATAGTTAGCTAGCCGCCTTTTCCATGGCTTCGGCGAGGGTCATATCCTTATGCGTGACGCCGCCTGCATCATGCGTCGTAAGCGTGACATCGACGCGGTTATAGACATTAAACCATTCGGGATGATGATCCATTTTATCAGCTATAATAGCGATACGCGTCATAAAGCCGAAAGCCTGCGCGAAATCTTCGAATTTGAAGACTTTAGTGATGAAATCGTCGCCGCCTGTCCATCCGTCTAGGGTTTGCACGGCGTCTTTAGGGTTGAGGAGTTCCATAATGGGCCTTTTATAATCAATCTACATAAGCGCCAGTCATTAGCACAGCTTGGGTCAAACCGATACATATTCGCGTTTAAAGACAGCGGAAAACTGCAAAAACTCGCCTGGGTTGATAGGACTGCCTTAAACCCGCCATAATTGTTACCCTTAAGTTAACGCTGTAAAACATGTGGTGTTGCTGACTCAGGGTAGTTGGCAAAAAACATGCGTTTTACTGCAAAAAAAAGCCTTGGTGGGGGGCTTTTATAGCTAATTTTCTCCACCTTCGGCTGTCGGCACCACAATTGCATTATCTTAGGTGATGCAAATTGGAGCTGGCCGAACCCAGTTTATAATTTTGAACGTGACAGAAAGAGGATTTATCATGCTGAGCACATCAAACACACTTAAAATGGCGGCTGGCCTACTTATCAGTGCCAGTTTTGCTCCCCTTGCCCTTGCTGGCAATTACGGCGGCGGTCCTGCTTATACGCCGGACTTGTTACCATCTAACCCAAACCCAGGCATGTGTTATGCCCGCGTAGAAATTCCTGCAGAATACACGACGACTACAGAAGATGTGTTAGTTGAAGCAGGCTATTCAACGATTGAGGTCTCTAATCCTCAATTGGCAACACGCCAGGAAAGAGTTCTCGTCAAAGAGGCCTCTGTTCGTTACGAAGTTAAACAGCCAAGATTTAAAACTGTGTCTGAAAGAGTGATGACACGACCTGCTTATGATAAGCTAACGGTTACGCCGCCAAGATTTACCCAAGTCACAGAGACAGTGGCGTCATCCGCGCCGCGTATGGTGTGGAAAAAAGGCAATCCCGGCGATCTAATCCGTCAGGGCTATAAAATTCATTCTACAGCTGACCACGGACCCAGCGGACAGGGCTATAGCTCAACAGCTTCATACAGCCAATCAGGCGGCGCAGCGCATTGCGGCTCGACCTGCGAAATCTGGTGTCTTGTTGAAGAGCCGGGCGAAACTGTACAGTATAAGCGCAAGGTCGTAGCTAACCCGGCGCGCGTGCAGCGCCGTACTGTGCCGGCCCGCTACCAGACCGTCATGAAGCAGGTTGTTGCTGATCCAGGCGGCGTTCGCGAAATTCCCGTTGAAGCGCGTTATCAGACTATCACGGTCGAAGACATCGTACAGCCTGGCGGTGAGCGCCAAGTCAATGTACCGCCGAAATATGGCAAGGTGAATAAGAAACAGCTTGTGTCTGCCGAACGTTATGAATGGCGTCAAGTCGCTTGTAAAAACGGAACCACGCCAGCTGTTTCGCATAACCTCACGTCAAGAGCGACCATGGTTACGCCGACTCATATTACGTCCGTTCAACCAACATATACTACGCCGAGCTATGGCGGAGAGGTTGTCGCGCCAACTGTTGGCCAAATGCTAGCGACTGGCTCGCGTGAAGTCTGTATTGAAGACGCACTAGGGTGTCGTTCTCAGGGTCACATAACTCAAGGTCAGTCTCATGGCGGCGTTTCTTACGGCAACCACTCTGGCGGACATGGTACGACTTATAATTACCAAGATGGTAGTAGGGTCTTGAACTCATATGAGTCAGGCCGCGTCTACGGCCACTAATTTGGCTGAAATAATCTTTGAAAGGCCCCTCTTCAGGGGCCTTTTTTATGATGAGGTCGACAATACAGCCCAGAGGCCTGACACTATCATCACTGTGCCAATGGCAATGTTAAACCCTCGCGCGGCGCGGGCACTTTTAAGCCAGTTGCGAATAGACTGCGCTCCATAAGCATATGCTGCAAGTCCTACCATTTCAGTTATTGTAACCGTAATGAGCATTATCCCAAATTGCTGCAAAAGCGGGATAGATGGATCTACGAATGCTGGCAGCATTGTACCAAAATAAACAAGCGGCATCGGGCTTGAGATTTGTAGGCCAAATCCTTTGGCATATAAAAGCGCACGCTTTGGCGCGTCATCGGCATTGACGTCCATATTGGGCACAGGCCCAAATATTGTCCTCAGGCCCAAATACGTAATGACCAAGAGTCCAACGACTTTGAGCGCCAAAAAGCCTGCGGGGTAAGTCTCTGCCAATACGGCCGCACCCGAAACGCCTAAAATGAGCCAAAATACATTCGCGCTTGCCACCCCCATGGCGGGCAGAAGCGACGGTTTAAACCCATATCGAAAAGCCGAAGCGAGCACTAACATCACAGCAGGCCCAGGCGTTAGCCCACCGGCCCCAAATAGCGCGACAAGCGCTAGCCATGTAGTTAATGACATGCGCCGTTAATCCACCAAATTATGTGTTCTTACCAGCTTTGCGATCACGCGCTTTTAAAAGACGCAGACGCAATGCGTTGATTTTAATGAAGCCGCCCGCATCCGCTTGATCATAAACATCATCTTCTTCAAAGGTGACGTGTTCTTGCGAGTAAAGGCTGTATGGCGACTTGCGCCCTACAATATCAACATTGCCCTTATAGAGCTTCAGGCGCACTGTGCCTGTCACCAGCTCTTGGGATTTATCAATCGCGGCTTGCAGCATTTCACGCTCTGGCGAGAACCAATAGCCATTATAAACCAGCTCTGCATATTTTGGCATCAGCTCATCTTTCAGGTGGCTTGCGCCCTTATCCATTGTGATTTGCTCAATCCCGCGGTGCGCCATCAAAAGGACAGTCCCGCCGGGGGTCTCGTAAACACCGCGCGACTTCATACCGACATAGCGGTTCTCTAAAAGGTCAAGACGGCCAATGCCGTTCGCCCCGCCTAGCTCATTAAGCTTGGTCAAAATCGTGGCGGGGCTCATCTCGACCCCGTCAATAGAGACAGCGTCGCCGCGCTCAAACCCAACCTCGATAAATGTCGCTTTGTCAGGCGCCTCTTCGGGGCTGACCGTGCGCTGATAAATATATTCAGGGGCGGCCTCATATGGGTCTTCGAGAACTTTACCCTCTGATGAGGTATGCAGCAGATTGGCGTCCACAGAGAACGGCGCTTCGCCGCGCTTATCTTTGGCGATTTCAATGCCGTGCTTTTCTGCATATTCAATCAGCTTATTGCGCGAGTTCAAATCCCATTCCCGCCAAGGCGCTATGACTTTAATGTCTGGGTCAAGGGCGTAATAGCCAAGCTCGAAACGCACTTGATCGTTCCCCTTACCTGTCGCGCCGTGGCAGACCGCATCCGCGCCAAC
>CAZFWZ010000044.1:0-19490 GCA_964522765.1 uncultured Caulobacterales bacterium
GCTTGAGATAAGGCGGCAAGGTTGACCGCGTCCGCCCCAATTTTGATGCCGTCTGCTGTCTTAGCGACAGCAGTGACGAAACTTTTTTCGCCGCGATATTCGAGGATTTCAGGCTCACGCATAGAGCGGCCATAGGCACGCCCTAGCGCAGTTTCGCCGTGGCCTAGATCTAGGCCGATAAACTCAGCGGCGTCACGTTTCTCGCTCATGAGCTTACCCAAACTGTACCTCGCTTTAGAACTGTATCGCCTGACATAAGCGCAGGCGCAGCCTCGCGTGTTTCAACTTCACCAATAGCGGGAAGGTTATCAAACAGATGAGCCGTCTTTTTTGAATAATGCACGAGGCTTACGCCCTCTGCATTAAGCAGCGAGCTAACTTCACCTTCAACAAGTTTCAGCGCAAAAGCGCCGTCTCCTGCGGCTTTGGCCTCAAGCAGGTTTTGCATGACTCCCATGAGGCGGCTGTCTCCCGTCCAATGGGAGGTTTGGCTTGGCTCTGAGAGGCGAAGTAATATGTGATCTGCCGTGCGCAGGGCATCGGCGAGGCTATCTATAAAGCCATCAGGGTCGACTTCCACATGCGCACTGGCGGTCATACGTTTGCCCGTATTATCTTCCAGAGCCAGCGGCTTTTTGCGAAATGGCAGGCGCGCCGCAAGGGCTTCAAGATTACCAGGATCAAACATTCGAAGCGCAGCTAAAGCGGCGGCAGCCAATATAACGAGGCCAGAGCCTTGCACGAAACCCGCAACCGCAAAAAGGCCTGCCGCACCATAAAACAATCCTCGTCCTGCCAGCACATTAACTTTGGGACGTGCGACTTCGGTGTAATTGATAATCGCATCCGTGCCGCGATCAAGAACACCAGCGCCCGCTTTGACCATTTCAATCAACCATAGCCCTGCTTTTTGCAGCTGCGGGTCATCCGTCGTTTTGGCAAAAACACGGCCTGTACGATCAAGTGCACGGCGCGCTTCGAGTACAACTATCTCCGAACCGCGATCTTCTTTTAACGCATCGCGAAGGGCCGTGCGTTCGGGTTCAAAGGCGCGTGCAAGCGACGGAACGACCGCAGGTAAACTATCGTTTTTCATGAGGCCTATGTGGGGGTTTGGGCCGCTTTGGTCAAGCTATGGACTACAGCGGCTTTGACAGATGTGCTGAAATGATTGAACTTGTTTTCAATAAAAAAGTATAGGATTCGGTCATGCTAAAACCCCTCGCTGGCGTTAAAATAATTGAAATCGAAGGCTTAGGCCCAGCTCCATTTTGCGGGCAGTTTCTTTACGAGCTTGGTGCAGACGTCACACTTGTCAAACGCCCGTCCAAAGCGCCCGCCATGCCCGTCCCTCCGCTAGTAGAACGCGGCAAAACAATGATTACGCTTGATTTGAAAACAGACGAAGGCCGGAACCAAGTAAAGGCCATGGTCAAAGACGCAGACGCTCTTATCGAAGGCATGCGTCCCGGCGTTATGGAAAAATTAGGGCTTGGCCCCGCAGACTTTGAAGGGCTAAACCCTGCGCTGATTTACGGACGCGTAACGGGATGGGGTCAAGATGGGCCGCTCTCTCAGACAGCGGGTCATGACATTAATTACGCCGCTCTTTCAGGCGCCCTGTGGTATAGTGGACAGCCCGGGCAACCGCCTTTCTCATCCCCCAGCCTGCTGGCCGATATTGGCGGCGGGGCGCTTTATTTAACGATAGGCATTTTGAGCGCGCTGCTACATGCCCGCGCGACAGGCGAAGGCCAAGTCATTGACGCAGCCATGATCGACGGCAGTGCCCATATGATGAACCTATTACTCACCCTTATGCCTTATGGCCAACTTAAAGAGACGCGCGGGCAAAGTCTGCTAGACGGGCCACATTGGTATAATAGCTACGCGTGTAAAGACGGTGAATTTATTACCATCGGATCTCTGGAGCCGCAGTTTTACGCCATACTGCTCGAGACACTCGAGCTAAAAGATGATGCTGATTTTCAGGCCCAAATGAAAGCCAAAAACTGGCCCGAATTGACGCGCCGCCTCGACCGTATTTTTAAAACTAAAACGCAAAACCAATGGTGCGAAATTATGGAAGGTACGGATATTTGTTTTGCGCCCGTTCTCTCCCCGATGAAGGCTGCTAAGCATCCACACATCAAAGCACGCGGCATTTACACTGAAGAATACGGCGGACTGCGCGCCGCACGGGCCCCGCGTTTTTCGCCGCTTAAACCGTCTTAAGGCGCTCTTTGAATTGCAGTAAACTTGCCGCAATTTTATCAAGTACAACCATTTGTTCTCGGATAGGTAGGGAAAGCACAGGCATACAAGTCTTGTTGACATCAATCACATAAATACGCCCATCATGCTTATCACGCATCACATCTACTGCGCCAAAATCAAGGCCCATAGCGGCGCAGAATTTGGCAAAGGTTTCGATTTCAGCGGGAGATAAAAGCTCGCTCGCAGATTTGACATCAACTCGTGCGTAGCTGGCTACGAAACGCTTTTCCATCTCCTTATATTTATATGCTATAACAGCTATCTCGCCGCCCACAAAAGCCACTCGCATTTCCTCGTTTCTATCGCCGCTCAATCTACTATCGATTAGCTTTTGATACACGCAGCCCTCAGCAAGATCGTCTTCTCGCAGCGGGCAATTGACAATCTGGCCGTCATGGGTGGCATTGCTATCGGATTTTTGAACGGCTTCACCTTCATAGGTCAGCGGATCAATATCAACGCTATAACCGAAAATGTCTTTAAAAACCTTGCCGACATGGGATTTAGAAATGTCAGTGATATGCGCGTTTATAGACGGCATATTTGCATAGTGCGCGCCGGCCTCTGAAATCGTCTTATCATCAAAGACGAAAACACAATCCGCCTGCTCCGCATTTTTTGTAATTTTAAGGCCCGCGAGATGAGCAGCGTATCGCGCATTATACCAAGGCCCGGGCATGTCAGGCGCAAAAGTAATGCTGCCATTAGAACTGCCGCGTGTGATGCGCCGCCATGTGATGGCCGTGTTTATTTTTACCACTGCGAAAGCACTTTGAAAGAAGGCGCGGTCGATACGAATATCAGTATTGGTTTGGCCAAAGTGAATAATGCCTTTCCCAAATCTCACGCCACGAAAATGCCTCAATAGATTCACAATACTGCCCTTAGATCCCGTTTTCAAACTTGGTCGCTATAATTGAAATAATAGGCTTCGCCTATGAAGAATATGCACAGTGCCGCGAAAGTGTTGCTTGAATTACAATAAAAAAATCTAAAATAAATCCGCTTTTCGATAAATATTTATTGAAAAACAATAATTACAGTGTTAGGTGAGTCGCATACTCGGTGTGCCAACCGGTTGGAGGAGAATTATGTCAGAGTCAGCCAAAACCCAAAATCCGTCTAGATTCGGACGACGCAGTCATACCCAACAACAAAAGCAAACAAACCCTGCCCGCAAAAAGCTCTGGCTATGGCGGTTCGGTGTTGTGATTATGCCCTTTCTGGTCATTGCCGCCGCAATAGGCGCGACAATGATTTTGGGCGCAATGAAAGATGAACCAGAAGAAACAGAAGATGTCATCAAAGCCATTCCTGTCCTTACAGCTGTGGCCCAGAGTGAGGACGTTACGCTAACGGTTGATGTTCAAGGCGAAGTGCAGCCGCGTACTGAGATCGGCCTCGTCCCGCAGGTCAACGGCAAAATCACATATATGTCGCCAAAATTCATCGAAGGTGGGCGGTTTAAAAAAGGCGATCTACTTGTCCGAATTGACCCGCGTGAATATGAACTGCGCCTCGTGCAGGCCCGCGCTAATGTTGCGCAGAGCGAAACTGTCGTGACACGCGAGAAGTCCGAATCTAACCTTGCTCTCGCCGACTGGGAGGATTTAGGACGCAGCGGCGCTCCGACCCCCCTGACCCTTCGCGCGCCGCAAATGGCAGAAGCGGCCGCTCAACTCGAAGCCGCAAGGGCTCAAGTAGATGAAGCCCAATTGCAGCTCGACCGCGCTTCGCTTTATGCGCCTTTTACAGGACGCGTCACTCTTCGCAGCGTTGATGCGGGCGAATTTGTCACCGCAGGCACACGTCTAGGCGAGATTTACAGCACCGATGTCATGGATGTGAGGTTGCCTCTGACAAATGATAACTTGCGACAAGCGGGACTGCGCCTCGGATATGAAGCGGGACCAAATGCGCCCGCAATACCTGTCACATTGTCCGCAAATGTCGCGGGTCTGGATTGTGAATGGCAAGGCCACATTGTGCGCACAGATAGCCGTTTTGATAGCGAAACGCGCGTGCTCTTTGCCTATGTGGAGGTCAAAGACCCATTTGGCGCTCATTATGAAATGCCCCTCGCGCCAGGGATTTTTGTGGACGCCTCTATCACGGGGCAGACCTTACCCGGCACTGTCACCATTCCTCGCGCGGCCCTGCGCGGTGAAGACCGTGTTTATATCGCCAACACGGATGATACACTTTCCATTCGCCGCGTAACCGTGCTGTCCTCTGACCGTAACCGCGTTGTTATCGGCAAAGGCTTAAGCGCAGGGGAAACTGTTATTACCTCCCCCATTCGCGGCGTGACAGAGGGCAAGAAAATCAGCAAAGCCGCCGTATCGGAGGCCGCGCAATGAAACGCATCGTTACCTGGTTCGCCTCAAACCCCGTTGCCGCCAATCTGCTTATGATTATGTGCATACTCGGCGGCATAGTCAGCTATTTTCAGATTGAACGTGAACTTGATCCATATATCGAGTTTCCAGGTGCGAGGAGCACTGTGTCTTGGCCTGGCGCATCGCCACAAGACGTTGAAGAACAAATTATTGTGCGCATGGAAGAAGCGCTCTCTCAAGTTGACGACGTCAGACGCATGTGGGCTTCCGCCAGCGAAGGCGTAGGATCGGTGACCGTTGTTGGAACAAGCGGCACGGATAAAGCCAAATTAATGGCGGACGTCAAGCGGCAGATTGACGGCATCAATTCCTTTCCGCCTGCCGCCGAAGAGCCCCAAATCAGCATCTTCAGAAATCAACAGGAGATTATCCGCCTTGCTGTCTCTGGTGACGATAGTATCTCCGAACGCGAACTGAAACGTTTTGCTGAAAAAACGCGGCGCGAAGTCGCCCTGCTAGGCTTTATACCCTCCGTCGATTTGTTCGGTGTGCGCGCAGAGGAGGTTTCTATTGAAATCTCAGAATCAGACCTTCGCCAATACGGACTGACTCTGTCCGAAGTCGCGCAAGCCGTGCGAGGTACATCAGTGAACACATCTTCAGGAACAGTGCGCACCTCGACAGGCAACATGCAGCTTCGCACGCGCAATCAAGCTGATAGCCGCGCCGAATTTGAAAACATTGTCGTTAAACAAACTGACAGCGGCGCATTGATACGCGTGAAAGATATTGCCACCGTCATTGACGGCTTTGAGCAAGTTGACCTGCTAGCCACCGTCAACGGTGAGCGCACAGTGCTTGTCCAAGTCATGAGCGGTCCGAATATGGATATTGTTAAAATGTCCGAGAACGTGAAAGATTATCTAGAGAAAGTGAATGCAGATATTCCAAACGGAATAACAATTTCGACCTGGAACGATCAGGCAGATGATTACAACGGCCGCATCACCACTGTTGCGAAGAACTTCTTCACAGGTCTCGTGCTTGTCTGCCTTACACTCATATTATTCCTGCGTCCCGCAATTGCACTTTGGGTGTCTGTCGGGATTGCCACAGCCTTTGCAGGCGGCCTAGCCTTACTCCCTTTATTTGGCGTTTCATTTAACATGATTTCGACGTTTGCATTTCTGCTGGTTATTGGGGTCATTGTTGATGACGCGATTATAGTCGGCGAGGCTATTCATTTCAAAACAGAAGAAGGTGAAACCGACTTAGACGCCGCTGTGAACGGAGCAAATATGGTGCTAAAACCTGTTATTTTTGCCGTGCTGACAACTATGATTTTCTTTGCGCCCTGGATGTATCTGTCTGGCGGAACGAGTGAATTTACTCGCGCGATTTCTCTGGTTGTGATTTTAGCGTTGCTATTCTCACTCATTGAATCACTGTTGATTTTACCGGCTCACTTGGCACATCTAAAGCCCGTCAATCCTAAGAGCCGCATTATGAAACTCCAAAATAGAATTTCAGAAAGTCTCATGTGGTTTGCGCAAAACGTTTATCGGCCTGTCATAACCGTAGCCTTGCGCCAACGCTATCTTACAGCTGCCTGCTTCGTCGCACTGATGATTGTAACAATCGGCATTGTCTCAAATGGTTATGTAAAGTCGACATTCTTCCCACAAGGCGAGTCAGACCAAGTTGAAATTACTGTTGAGATGCCAGAAGGCACGCCCTACTCGCGCTCTCTCGAAGTGCTCAAACAAATCCAGATTGCCGAGGAAAACCTCGTCGAGGAGATAAAGTCGCAAGACGGGGACTTGATAGAAAACTGGTACACCCGTTCACGCGATAATAATGTGCTCGCCCTTGTTAAACTCGTCCCGCCAGAGACACGTACACTGACCGCTAAGGAAACGGCCGAACGGCTACGCGAGCTTATTGGCGAAGTGCCAGACGCTGAAACCATTTCGGTTGAATATGAATCTAATAATGACGGGCCACCCATACAATATGTGCTGAACGCGAACAACTTTGATGAATTGCAAGAGGCTGCGGATGATTTAATGGACCGCCTGCGCAAGTTTGACGGCGTCTTTAATGTCGTCAACGATATGGAAAGCGCCGCCGAGGAAGTACAATTTGACCTCAAGCCCGGCGCAGAGAGCCTAGGCATCACTACGGCCCAAGTCGCCAATCAACTTCGCCAAGGGTTCTTTGGCGAAGAAGTACAGCGTCTGCCGCGTGACGGAGAAGATGTACGCGTTTATGTGCGGTACCCTCGCTCTGATCGCGAGAGCCTAGATTTCCTAAAAACCATTCGCATTCGCGCAATTGATGGACGTGAAATCCCGTTGGGCGCTGTCGCTGATTTACGATTTGAGAAAGGCACAAACCGTATACTTCGCCGTGAGCGTCAACGCGCAATTATAGTCAGTGCAGAAGTAGCTTCTGAACGCGTGGATGAAATTCGTAAAGCGCTCAATGACGGTTTCTTTGATGACTTTGATTACATCCATTCGGCGGTTACGCGCGGCGATATTGGCAGCGCGCAAGATGAAGCAGAGTTCGGGCAGGAAATTTTGAGGTTTATTTTTATCGCCATTGGCTTGGCTTATGTCTTAGTTGCGGTTTCGTTTAAGTCATATTCAGAGCCCATCTTGATATTGCTTGCCGCTATCCCGTTTTGTTATTGCGGCATGATTCTAGGACATTTAGTTATGGGTGTGAACATGTCGGTCCTATCGCTACTGGGCATGTTTGCCGCCGCAGGCGTCGCCGTGAATGACAATCTTGTCTTGCTCGATTACGTGCATAAGCTGCGAGCGAAAGGGATGGACGGCGCGCAGGCCTTGATTGTAGCGGGCACGCGGCGTTTTCGGCCCATTCTGCTCACCTCATTGACGACATTTATCGGGCTGATGCCACTTTTGACAGAGCGTTCATTACAGGCGCAGTGGCTCATTCCGATTGGCATTAGCCTCGCCTTCGGTGTTCTCTTTGCGCTGTTCGTGACGCTGCTCTTCGTGCCAGCTCTCTACGGCATTGGCGCAGACATTCGGCGAGGCGTGAGTTATCTCTTCAATGGCAAGCCTCAGTCACATTTCACTCAAAATCTCGCCCTTGAAGCCTGAGGGAATTTACGCCACACGGATGGGATGAGTATTGATCCCAAAACCATCCCTGTCATCGTCGGCATTGGCGAAATTACTGAAAAGCTAAGCGGCGATATCACCGCGCGCGAACCGCTAACGCTCATGCGCGATGCGGTGCAACTGGCGCAAGCCGACGCGGGGCTATCGATTAATAAGCTTGATAGCTTAGATGTCGTCATGCCCATGAGTTGGCGCTACAGCAAGCTCGAGTGGCAACTCGCAGAGGCGCTAAATGTAACACCGAAACATGCAAAGCTCGGCCCCTCAGGCGGTGAAAGTCCGCTAAAATACATGCATCAAGCCGCCAAACGCATAGTTGAGGGCGAGAGCACAATGGCCGTAGTCGTAGGCGGCGAAGCGCAATATTCTCTCACAACATATCAACGCGCGGGCCAGCAGCCCCCCTGGACACCCTTTGCTATGGACGGCCCTAACTTCGCGGATATGGGCGATGCTGTTGATCCTCTGGCCGTTCAGCATGGGCTTTATATGCCCGTAAATGTTTACGGGTTCTTTGAGGCGAACTCGGCGCACCAATGGGGTCAAACGCCTACTCAAGCCCAAGAGGAAAGTACTGAAATTTGGGCAAGATATGCCGCCGTGGCTGCAAGTAATCCGTTCAGCTGGCGCGCTGAAAAACTCACAGCAGAGGACATCAGAACCGTTACGCCTAAGAACCGTATGATTGGCGGCCCCTACCCTAAGTCTATGGTCGCCAATATGAATGTAAATCAAAGCGCGGCAGTGCTTATAACGTCTCTCGCGACTGCGCAAGCACACGGAGTTTCCGAAGACAAATGCGTGTATATTTCTGGTGCTGCAGGCGCAGATGAGCCGCGTAACGTCCTAAAGCGCGATCAGTATGCCGTGTGCCATGCACAAGATGCCGTGCTTGAAGCAATGGCCGAGATGGGCGGCGGTGAACTCGGCGCCCTTGAGCTCTATTCCTGCTTTCCATGCGTACCAAAGATGGCATGGCGCACGCTGGGACTGCCTAAAGATAAAATCCCAACAGTCGCGGGCGGGCTGAGTTTTTTCGGCGCGCCGCTCAATAATTATATGAGCCATGCGAGCTGCGCTATGGTGCGGGCTATACGCAGCGGCGAGAACTTTGGGACGCTTTACGGACAAGGCGAATATATGACCAAGCATTATGGTCTGCGCCTCTCGGCGGAATATGAGGGTTTTAAATCGGCACAACATACACAATCTAAAGCCGATGCCGCGCGGGGTGATATCCCGATGCTCATAAGCGGTTATAGCGGTCCAGCCACCGTTGAGAGCTTTACCATGATGTATGATAAGGGCGGTCAGCCCACGCATGGCGTTATCATAGCGCTGACGAAAACGGGGGAACGAACACTCGCCAGCCTCCCGGCTAGCGATACAGCTGGTCTCGATACCTTAATGAGCCAAAGCATCTATCCCATTGGAATAAATGGAAAAATTGCTATACCAGAAAAAGGCACCGCTATCTGGCATTTTGTTTAAGCCTTACGGCGTGTTCCCTTGGGCGGCGGCGTTTCGGCCCCGCCCGCAAAGCACTGCGCGATGGACATCCACTGCTTTGCCGTATCGCCAATCATTTCAATCGAGGTGTCACCGATATTGCGGCACTGGGTCACGACTTGAGAGAACTCGGTCGCAGTGCCTATAATCGCATTATCCTCTTGTGGATTGTTCCACTCCCATAATGACCCGTCAGGGGCCGTCAGCTTAACATAAGGTTTTGGCAAAGGCGGCGTCTGACCCCGCACTTTGAACGACCAGCTATAAGTCGTAACGCCGATATGGGCGACATTCTTAAGCCGTGTCTCATTGACCCGGCCCAATCCAAGCACGTCATATATCGCCTGCGCATGAGCCCAATGCTCCATCTGCCGCGCGATGATACAGGACGCGGCGGACATATCTGGCCCTGCCCATTTCACTCTCGCCTCTGGGTCAGCGGCAGCAAACCTCTCAGCCATTGCAGGATAATAATCCAGCCAGTCCTCATATAAGGCACGGCCAGACTTCCCCTTAAAATAATCATCTTGTAGCTGCTTATGGCTATGCCCTTGTTGCAGTCCTGTCATGGCGGTTACAATAAACTCAGCAAACGCCTTTGGATCTGTTAGCGTCAAATCTGCAGCTATGTTCCAAAGATGAAGGTGGCCCACGATGTCAGAAATAGTCCAGCCTTTAAACAAGGTGGCCCGATCAAAATCGGCGCCAGACAAAGGCGCTAAAACGGCTGCAATCGCGTCACATTCGTCTCTAAAATCATAAGCGGCCTGCATATTTATAATCCCATCTGGCGCACGGCGAGGTCGCGCATGATTTCTTCAGAGCCGCCGCCAATGGCAATGACTTTTACCTCTCGGTAGACATTTTCCACACGGTTGCCACGTAGATACCCCGCCCCGCCAAGGATTTGCATAGCCTCGGAGGCGCAGAACTCTAGCGCTTTAGTTGCAAAGAACTTGGATTTGCAAATTTCTGCCACGGGCATCTCGCCCTGCTCGATCTGCCAGCAGATATTACGCAAGTAGGCCTCTACAGCATCAATTTTGGCCGACATATCCGCAATTTTATGACGGATGACTTGGTGTTTTATCATCGGTTTACCGAAGGTTTCGCGTTGCTGCGCCCACTCAATGGAGTCCTCAAGACAAACCTTCATCATGCCAAGGGCCCATGCCGACAGGCCAAGGCGTTCATAGTTAAAATTATGCATGATTTGAATAAAGCCGTAATTTTCCTGCCCCATAAGACGGTCAGCCGGCACGCGGCAGTCATCAAAGAAAAGCGTCGCTTGATTACTCGCCCACCACCCCATTTTCTTGGTTAGCGGGACGCGAGAGAACCCGGGGTCATCCTTTTCGACGAAAAATAGAGAGATACCCGCCAACCCCGGCCCGCCTGTACGCGCGCCAATGACAAAGTAATCAGACTCCATTCCCCCTGTGATGAAGGTTTTAGACCCATTCAGCACCCAATGATTACCGTCCCGTTTAGCCGTCGTTTTCATATTGGCCACATCAGAGCCGCCGCTAGGCTCCGTAATACCAAGGCTGGAGGCCTTATGCCCCGTAACAATATCCTTAAGGCAGCGATCTTTAATCTCTTGGCTGGCCAGTTTTTGAATAGGGTCTAGGGAGATACCGCGGCCGCCAAGACCCGCTATCACGCCGCCCGCCCCGCACATGCCCATCGCCACAGCACTCTCCATACGCATAAAGGGGTCATCAAAGCCAAGCCCGCCATATTGTTCGTCAATTCCGAAGCCCCAAATACCTAGCGCGGCTATCTTTTGGTGAAGCTCCCACGGCACTTGCCCCGCCTCATCCCACTCAAAAGCATAAGGTGCAATCTCTTTAGCCACGAAACTTTCCATCGTTTCGCGAAAGGCTTTGCGCTCGGCTGTGTCGAATGGGTTTTTCATAACATTCCTCGTTTTACCTACCGTAGCTAGCAGACGAAGAACATCAAGAGACCATTGTGAATGCAGGCGTTTCGTAGGTGAATAAAAAAATGCCGCTAAGGCGTAAAACACCGTTGACGACGCAGTAAGCGAAAGCTAGACAGCGCGGACATCTTAGCGGGTGTAGCTCAGTTGGTTAGAGCGCCGGCCTGTCACGCCGGAGGCCGCGGGTTCGAGTCCCGTCACTCGCGCCATTTTTTGGAATGGTTAGACTTAAAAAGCCCCTGCAGTTGCGGGGGCTTTTTGTTTTAGCGTTAAATGAGCTGAACTGACGAATAACTGATATGTTCTCGACCTCAAATTTGCTATCTTGTCTCGTAGTTATTTCATCCGTTACGATAGGATAACGTCAAAATTTTAGAATTAGAGCACAGAAATTGGAGCTTAAAATGGATATCAACATTGGAATAGACCAGAAGAAGCGGCAAGCTTCTGCAGAAGCAATCAGCGGTTTATTGGCAGATACCTATACGCTCTATCTTAAAACGCATGGGTACCACTGGAATGTTGAAGGCCCGCATTTTCAGCAGCTTCATATACAGTTCATGGAACAGTATACCGAAATGTGGACAGCCGTTGATGAACTGGCCGAGCGTATCCGCGCCTTAGGTCATTATGCCCCCACCTCTTACGCCGAAATGGCCAAGCTATCCTCAATTAAGGAAGAAACGGGACGTCCCGATTGGCAAGAGATGGTTAGAAACCTTGCCCAAGGACATGAACAAGTTGCCAATCATGCCCGTAAAGTGTTGCGCGTTGCTGAAGAGGCTGGCGATGATGCCACCGCGGATGTCGTTGGCCCGCGGGTAACATTGCACGAAAAAACAGCGTGGATGCTGCGCGCAACAGCCTCTTAAAGGCCGATATGATTCACTCATCTAGCGGTTTACTAACAGTTCTGAACCCTATGTGATTTGTTGAAAATTCTCCTTCTTGCGGCTGTCTCGCCGCAGGGAGATAACGACGGCAATAATTCTCCGCACACAAAATGAACCGCCTTTAATAAGGTAGATCGGCTTTGCAAGAAAATTTGCCAAGTGAGTATCTCAAACTTTCAAATTCCAATATTGGCGAATCTCAGGTGTGAGTATGGCTCACAGAGAGAAATACAAACCGTATATTTTAAATGTTTTGAATTAAGCGGCCGCTTCGTTTTGATCTTGGATCAATCCTATGCCCGAACTACGGATAAAGGAGATGGATAGGTAGCAATCTTTCGGGAAACTGATATTTTGCCGTCTAAAGAATAAGAAAGCATCCGCTATGGCAAATGTCGACTTTACGGGTCCAGATACGTTCGAAATTAATTATCCTGTTGTAGTTATCGGCGGCGGGGGTACGGGTATATGCGCAGCCCTAGCTGTAAGAGATGCGGGCTTAGATGTTTTATTGCTCGAACAAGACAAGTCTTTACTCGGAACGACCTCCATGTCTACAGGGCTAATTCCGGCATCAGGAACAGACAGCCAAAAATCACGAGGGATTGAAGATTCTCCTGAAATATTCACGGCGGACATTATGGCAAAAACGAAAGGCGAAGCAGACCCTGTCGTTGTAAAGGCCTGCACAGAAACATCTGTTGATACCGTTAAATGGCTCAAAGAAACACATGATGTGGATTTAAACTTGGTTGATGGTTTTCTGTATCCAGGACATTCGAAAATGCGCATGTATGGAATGCCTAAGCGATCAGGCGCGGAATTGATGGGCGCTTTGAGCGCGGCGGCTGAAACTGCGGAAGTCGACATTCTAACAGAAGCCTTGACCGAAACGCTATACGCTAACCCTAATGGCAGAATTACAGGTGTGAAAGTAACGCGTCCTGACGGAACTCATGAAAGTATAGGTTGCGACATGCTTATTCTAGCGTGCTGCGGGTTTGCAGGGGATTCGAAACTTGTCAAAAAATATATTCCAGAGATGGAAAAAGCTGTGTTCCATGGACATCCGGGGAATAAAGGTCACGCCATGATATGGGGAGAAGCGCTCGGAGCGTCTCTGGGAGACATGTCAGCCTACCAAGGCCATGCCGGTCTAGCTTATGGGCACGGCATTCCTATTTTGTGGCCCCTGATTATGGAAGGCGGGTTTCAAGTCAATCAAAACGGCGAACGGTTTTCGGACGAAACGAAAGGCTATTCTGAGCAAGCTGTAAAAGTCTTGAAGCAGCCGGGGGCCGTCGCCTGGAGTATTTATGACGAAGAACGTCACAATTTAATGACGCAGTTTGATGACTACCAAGACGCGCTTAAGGCTGGGGCCGTTAAGAGCGCGAAGACGATTGATAATCTAGCTGCGCAATTGAACCTCCCTGCCCATACATTAACGCAAACCATCGAGAAAGCCGCCGCGGCGTGCACAGGGGAGACAGATAGCTTTGGGCGCGACTTCTCAGGCAAGATGCCTTTATCGCCTCCGTTTTACGGGGCAAAGGTCACAGGCGCATTATTCCATACACAAGGTGGTTTAGAAATAAACGCTGATGCGCGTGTTTTACGCAAAGACGGATCACCGTTCCCCAATCTATTTGCAGGCGGCGGTGCGGCAAGAGGTATATCTGGGAGTGGCGCTAGCGGATATATGGCCGGAAATGGCCTCATGACAGCAACAGGTCTTGGAAAACTAGCAGGCCGCGCCGCTGCAAAACAAATTCTCCAAGCGAACACCTGACAAACCCATCAGTCAAAGCTTGAAAAATTCAATGAACAGTCAGTACAATTATTTCTTGGTATCCTGCTTTGGCTCATCATGGCGTACGTTTAGCTCATAGAGTTTGCGCATATAGGTAATCGCAGCGAGCGGAGCTTCGACCCAAGAATAGATTTTCCATTGCCCGTTCACTTTGCGAAAACTAACAACCCCGCGGTTGTCCCCACCTATAACCTTAGGACGATCATTCAGTTTGACATCAAAACGTAGATCAAATGTTATCATCGCGTTGCGCTCATCCACGTTTTTTACGTGGTAGTTATAGTAATCGATTACGATCCATTCGTTCCATTTATCCGTGCCTGTCCAATAGTCTTCGATTTCGGCCCAGCTTGTCATGATTTTATCGGATTCCTCAGCAATATATAGTGGACTTTCATCGCTCAGATCCCAATGCGATTTTAGGCCGTCATAATTACCATTGTTCCAGTCGGCCTTAACCGCATCCATCACGGCGACAAGCTCGCTTAACAGATCTTGATTAGGACTGGTTAAATCTGTTCTTGGTTTCGTTGATATTTGCGCGTTTTCTGCATTAGAAGAAGAACAGGCAAGAAGTGTAATGCACATGCTTATAACCGCGGCTAGGCTACGAAAAGTTTTTGCGAGGTCTCTCATGAACTATAAATCTCTGGCTATTAGTGGGGTTCGTTTTCTTTAGCATAAACCTCAAAGCTCGATTCATTGGGCATGATCCACTCTTTGGGCGCTTCAAAATATTCTGGGTAATTCTTTTCTGCATAGGCACGGATTTTAGGCGGAATTTCATGGACGCCGCGTAAAGACTTTATGTGGGAGCGATAGAAGAGATGGCCTTCCGATTGTCCCATTCGCATCCATGGCAACCATGTTGCAATCCGTTGCCAGCCACCATTTGTGTAGATTTTGGCACGGCTCTTGTCTCCAAGTTGATCAATTGGGAAGCTCCACTGTTGATATTCGGAAACGCGAACTCGCTCACCCGGAGAGGCTTCTGGCCATACGGCCGGGTCTAATGGGCTTTTCCAATCCAGATTGACGTCGAACGCGCCGAAGGCTGTATCGCCCATAAACGTCCACGGCAGCAGGAACGGCATCATTTGAACAGTCTCATCCTCTGTTGCTCCAAAGCTAAGTGGGAATTCTTCTTTTAAATGAGCATTCACAGGGTTGTTGTGAATATGCCAAACCTTACAGCTCTTGCCATTCATGGGATTTTCCCACGTTTCAATGATTTCGCCCGTACGAATATCTTTATAAAATCCGCATTCTAGTTGATATCGCTTATAGGACCCGTCAGCTTGTTTCTCGTGCCGAGACACGCCAAACCCTTCCAGATCAAACAACGGTTTAATGATTTGAGAGTCACCGATGACACTAAAAATCCGGGCCCCGAACCACCCAATCGCATCTTCGTTTTCATCAAGTGACCCAGACATACGGATAAATGTTTCAAGATTGTCTCGGCGGTTTTGCGGGTCGAAATCGCTCAAACTTGGCATAGACACCCCCCCGGATGCAGATGAAGGCGCAGATATGGGTCCCGAATTTCCGCCCAGTGCATTGCAGGCCCCGAGAGTCGTTGAACTTGCAGCCGCCCCGATCAGTAGATTGCGCCTATTTAGCCCATTCGCCATTAGATTTTTTAACATTATAAACCCCTGTTCCGTAATTATAGTTTGTACTACCAAAATTCTCAGAGCCAGAAAATCTGACTACTATATTTGTTTGCCTGTCAGCTATTTTCTACGTAACCGACGCAACTACGCAGACGTACACATCGTATTAATCCGACACATCAAGTTTCTTTACTTGGAAAAATAGCCCGACGCACTGCGGCAAGCCTGGCGGTTATATAGGCAGCCCTCTGATGAAAGAATTCTATTGAACGGAATTTATATCTGACTCGGTTAATTTATAACCGCTAAGCAGCCAGATCGATAACAATCCCATGACGGCTGGAATGTAAGCCATACCAAGTAAAATAGCCTGACGAACCTTAGGCGATTGTAAAGCGTCAGCAGGAAGGCTCCTGTCAAATCCCGCAACCGTTAAGGCTACTCCCACAACAAGCGGGCCAAATGCGAAGGTAAATTTTTCAACAAAGCTATAAAAAGCTGTGAAAATTCCTTCCCGGCGAATGCCATGCATTCGTGAGTCATAATTTATAATGTCCGTTAGCATGGACATCGCCATAATCACGTTCCCGCACGCAGCAATCCCAATCACAAACGCACGGATTAATATTGCCCAAGTCGGTTCACCTGCCTGTACAAAGGACCAACTAAACACGCCAAAAACAAAACAAAGAGCCGAGATTATATAAGTTTGGCTTTTACCTATTTTGCGTGACAGTTTCAGCAATAGTGGCGATGCGATGATTGAAACAGTACTCACCACGAGCAGGTAATATGTAAAAACGCCAAAGTCTCTCTGCATTACGTTCAAAATGAAAAATGGGAGCGCAGCAATCGTTGCCGCCACGCCGAAAAGTTGACAAAATTTCAATAAGAGTAGGCGGATATAATGCTTGTTTGAAAATACATGTCCGAGCTCTACAAATATTTTCGGGCGCTCAACTGGCGCGGTAGAAAAACGCGCTTCTTTGGTACCGTACCAAGTAATAAACATTGTCACAAATATTATAACCGCCCCAATCACACCAATAGCCGCGTAAGATAGCCAAGAGCTTTTCCCCATCACTTCGAGAAATATTGGCACCCCTGCCCCAATTATGCCTGCAACAGAATATGAGACAACTCGATAGCTGTGAATGGATGTTCGCTCGTGATAATCATCTGTCATCTCGGCGGGCATTGCCAGATATGGGATATTAAATAGCGTGTAGCCAAATGAGAAGAGCATCATGGCGGTGAAAATGAATAGCACCGTGAAAGTTTGGTTCTCAAAAATCGGTGTCATAAAGATCATCAAAAATGATAAAGATGATAGAACAGCACCCCACAAGAGGAATGGACGTCTCCGACTTCCCTTTACGGCTAACCGGTCACTCCACCCTCCAACAAGTGGGTCGGTGAAAGCATCAAATATCTTTGGGAAGAAAGCGATGAAGCCGGCAATCGCAGGTTCAATTTTCAAAACAGTTATCATGTAAACAAGGACAAATCCCGCTACCACGTTCATCATAAAAGCAACGCCCAACGCACCGCTAGACCACAAGATTTTTATGCGTTTAGGAATTATATCATCTGAAAGCGTTTTCGCTGTAGCTAAGTCTGACATATATTATCTTTTTTATTGCCTGATTTTGAAGACTAACTATAGCTCTACAACTGCGAGCATAACACCCATCAAAATTTAAGTTATCATCTAGTGGTCAATTCTCGTCCCTAGCAATCCTAAGTCAATGGCCTGTCTCCATTCTTTTTTGAAGCCATTTAAACTTACCTAAGCTGCGGGAGTATCTATAAAGATGTATTCAATCTGTAGACGAACAAATGTTATGAGATGGGATATGGCTTTCCATCAGGCATTTAACCGCCAAGAGAATACCATTTTTATAAAGCCCTGAAATGGTAAAGTTATGATATTAGAAGGCATGCAGCTTACAAAATTTACACTCAATTTTCTGATTGCTTCCACTTTACTTGCCGGATGTAATCCTAATGCGGAAAAGTCAATTTCGCTAAACGCTGCAAAATTGGCTGCACCTACTTTCACCGATGAAATTATATCACTCACGACCGATAACGGACGAACGATCTATACCCGCGTCCTAACGCCGGCCGGGTGTGAAGCCTGTCCGCTCGTGATATTTTCACACGGCGCTAATGCGGCCTATGACCGTTACGATTCGCTCCTCCTGCCCCTTGCAAAGAAAGGATATCGCATTGCCGCGCCTAATCATACAGATTCAGAAGATCATCCTGACCGGTCCAAATACATAGCGGCGAATTGGTTGCCCACGCGATTGGAGGATTATAATGTAATCGCAGCACGATACGAAACAAATTTCAGAGTTGCGGCGGGACATTCCTTTGGTGCCATGGTCGCGCAGATTGCAGGCGGGGCAGAAATGTCATTACCCATGAAAGTTGATCCCGCTTACAAGCCTAATGCTGTATTGGCATACTCCCCGCCCGGCCCCATCCCCAATTACATCGATCAGCAAGGGTGGAGCAAGATCAATGTCCCAAGCCTAGTAACAACAGGGACGAAAGACATAGTCCCCATGATGGCAGAAGAATGGGAATTACATCTCGTAAGTTATGAATCCTCTCCCCCAGGTCTTTCCTTTGCCCTTATCTATGAAAATATGGATCACTATATGAACGGGGCTTATGGCCGAGAAACTCAGAATTTCACCGAGACGCGTGAACGCGCATTAAATCACTTAGTGGACACATCTGCGTTTTTTATGGCAAAATTACAAAACAACAATAAATTATCATCTGAGGATTGGGAAACACAACAGCGTGTGTTTGTTGAAGCGAGAAGCAAAAATGAATATTGAGACTTTGAACCCAAAACTAAACCAGCGTGGCCGCGCTGAAATTGATTTCATGATTAGCATGTTTGGCGGCAGTAACGCTGTTCGTCAAAAAGCGGATGCCGATGTTGCTGAAGCCGCAGGAGATATTAACGCCCTGCCTGACGATATAGATGCACGTACCAAGGCCATTATGCCAAAGTTATCAAAATCTCGGGCGCACAGAGTTCGATCTCTTGTAGGTGAGTGGCACTCACAAAACCACGCGAATGTCTGCGAACGTGCTTTTGATGATATTTTTCCTCAACTAGAGGCTGACTTAACGGCTCTGGATAACGGCCCCGCTCAATTACACCTTAACCCTCACTTTAAAGCCCCAGACTACTGGGAAGGCGTGGACTATCATCGTACAGAAGGCGGTTGGGATGGGCATCCATTTGCAGGCTATATTCACGCAGAAATCATTCATCGTAAAATCGTGGACTCGAGCTTCCCAGGCGGTATTTTCGCACAGCGTAAAAAGATCGCCGCCCGCGCCCCAAAGGCACATTATAACAATATATTAGACATGGGGTGCTCAACAGCGCATTTCACACAGGCGCTTCAGGAAACTTACCCAGACGCAAAAATTACAGGTGTCGACCTTTCTGCGCGCACCTTGGAGCATGCCTTCAGAGTCGCAAATGCCCATGGCTGGGACTGGAAACTCTATCAACGGGCTGCAGAAAACACCGAGTTTGAAGCTGAGAGTTTTGATCTTGTCGCCTCATACATCTTATTGCACGAAGTCCCTGCTGCCGCCATCGAAGCTATCTTCGCAGAAGCTTTCCGCGTTTTGAAACCTGGAGCAGATATGATTATGAGCGATGTATCGCGATATGCCGACCTCGATAAGCTATCCGCATGGAAAGCGGATCAAGGCGCTTTATATGGTGGAGAGCCCCATTGGCGGGAATCAGCCTCTGCGGATTTGGGAGCCATTGCTAAAAAAGTCGGCTTCGTGGATGTGACGGCCGCAGGAGATGCACCTCGAAGCTATCCCTATGTTGTGCAAGGACGCAAGCCATGAGTCTGCCCGAGAATCCGCGCGATTTTAATACGCCTGATAGAGAAAC
>CAZFWZ010000045.1:0-19424 GCA_964522765.1 uncultured Caulobacterales bacterium
AAAGGGGCTTGAACTCCCAGATTATCCTGTGATGGAATCACGGCAGTGTTCCGCCCTAACTATTTTTGAAGATACGCTTCGTCTCTCAGGTACTATTAGTGAACCGACTGAGGATAAGTTAATTCAAACATGGACATCTCTTGCGCCCGAATTAATGGCAGCTTTAGGCCAGCCGCTATCACAGCCTTGGACGGCTGAACGCCCGGTGAGCCTCACAGGTAAGCCTTTCATTGGCCGCAGCGCGCTGCCGGGGCTTTGGATTAATACGGCCCATGGCCATATGGGCTGGACGCTCTGCGCGGGGTCAGGCGACCTTCTCGCGGATATGATTGCTGAGGGCCGAGTTGACGAACGTTTTTCTGTACCTGACAATTCGTCCTGACTGAAATCAGATCTAGTTCTAATCAACTCTATCTGCGCTCTACTCCGCCGCATCCTGCAGAGGCACTTTAAGCCGGTTCAGCATTTCTTTCGGAATAACTTGCCAAAATTTGCCGCGCTCTAAATGCCATTCGACGAGAAGTTTTGCCGAAAACTCTGAACCGGTTTCCTCGGCGTGGCGCGCGATGAGCTCTTTGCACTCTTGTTCATAATGCTCAGATCCAAAACGCTGCCAGACCACATTGTCGGGATTAACGGCTTTTTCAAAATTACCAGACTCATCATAAATATAAGCCATGCCGCCTGTCATGCCTGCGCCGAAGTTATCACCGGCGCTGCCAAGCACGACGACTGTGCCGCCCGTCATATATTCACAGCCATTCGTACCGCAGCCTTCAATCACGGAAAGCGCGCCTGAATTGCGCACTGCAAAACGCTCGCCCGCGCGGCCTGCGGCTAACAGAATGCCGGAGGTCGCTCCGTAGAGACAGGTGTTACCGATAATGGCGGAGCGGTGAGTGTCAATCGGTGTGCGGCCTTGAGGCGAGATAATAATCTCCGCGCCAGAAAGGCCTTTGCCGACATAGTCATTGCTATCGCCGTCCACGACAAGACGCAGCCCTTTAATACCGAAGGCGCCAAGTGATTGGCCGGCTGAGCCGCGTAGCCGCACAGTGAGGTGGCCGTCGGGCAGACCTTCAGCGCCGTAAGCTTTATAAATATGTGAGCTAATTCGTGTACCCACGGCGCGGTGGGTGTTTTGCACAGAATAAGTGAGCTGCATTTTCTCGCGCCGCGCAAAGAGCTGTTCTGAATCAGCGAGAATTTGGAGATCTAAACTATCTGGAACTTCAATGCGTTGATCGCGTGTGTCGACAACGGGTCTATTATCTACACGTGCTAAAATTGGGTTGAGGTCTAAATCGTCTAGATGCTCCGCGCCTCGGCTCACTTGGGCCAGAAGATCTGTGCGTCCGATAATATCTTCAATCCGTGACACGCCAATTTTTGCGAGAAGCTCGCGAACTTCTTCGGCGATGAAACTCATAAGATTGATAACCTTCTCAGGCGTACCTGTGAATTTCTCGCGAAGGCGCGGGTCTTGAACGCAGACACCAACGGGACAGGTGTTACTGTGGCACTGACGCACCATAATACACCCCATGGCCACAAGACTAAGTGTACCAATGCCGTATTCTTCCGCGCCGAGCATAGCCGCAATCACAATATCGCGGCCCGTTTTCAGCCCTCCGTCCGTACGCAAGGTCACTTGGTCACGAAGGTTGTTAAGCGTCAAAACTTGGTGGGCTTCGGACAGGCCAAGTTCCCAGGGAATACCTGCATATTTAAGTGATGTGTTTGGGGACGCGCCCGTTCCGCCATTATGGCCTGCAATTAAAATCGTATCGGCTTTGGCTTTGGCCACGCCTGCGGCGATAGTGCCTACGCCAGAACTCGCCACGAGTTTTACGGCGACGCGCGCGGTTGGATTGATTTGCTTTAGATCATAAATGAGCTGGGCCAAATCTTCGATAGAATAAATATCGTGATGCGGCGGCGGCGAAATGAGCGTCACGCCCGGTGTGGCGTTACGGAATTTTGCAATCATTTCTGTAACTTTGAAGCCAGGGAGCTGTCCGCCTTCACCAGGTTTTGCGCCTTGAGCCACTTTAATTTCAATTTCGCGGCATTGGTTGAGGTACTCTGCTGTTACGCCAAATCGGCCAGAGGCAATCTGTTTTACGGCGGAATTGGGATTGTCGCCATTGGGCAGCGGCACATAACGAGAGCGGTCTTCGCCGCCTTCGCCGGACACAGATTTTGCGCCAATGCGGTTCATGGCAATGTTGAGTGTACCGTGCGCCTCAGGAGAAAGTGCGCCAAGCGACATGCCCGGCGTGCAAAAACGGCGGCGAATTTCATTGACGGATTGGACTTGCTCAATAGGAATTGCTTTTCCGACCGAAGAGATATCAAGAAGATCGCGAATTTGGATGGGTTGGGCATTGTTCACGACATCGGCGTATTTTTTATAAAGCTCATAATCCTCACGTGTTGTCGCTTCTTGCAGCATGTGAATCATTTCGGCTTTATAGGCATGGCGTTCGCCGCTTGCGCGCACGCGGTAAAGACCGCCAACTGGAAGCGTTACAACATTGCTGCCATAAGCGTCTTCATGGGCTTCGATTACTTTAGCCTCAAGCCCTGACAGACCAATGCCTGAGATACGCGAGGTCATGCCGGGGAAATATTCACCGACTAATGCCCGCGATAACCCAAGCGCTTCAAAGTTATTACCGCCGCGATAGCTTGAGATAACAGAGATGCCCATTTTAGAGATAATCTTGAGAAGCCCGCCTTCAATGGCAGTTTTATAATTGGCCACCACGTCGTCGATGCTTGCGTCTATCAGTCCGCGAGAGACGCGGTCGGCAAGAATATCTTGCGCCATATAGGCATTTACGGCTGTTGCGCCTGCGCCGATAAGCACGGCGAAATAATGTGTGTCCACACATTCGGCAGAGCGCACCAAGATTGAACATGAAGAGCGAAGCCCATTCTTTACCAGATGGGTTTGCGCTGCGCCTACCGCGAGTATCATGGGGACAGCCGCGCGGCTGTCGCTTACATTTTGATCGGATAGGACGATGTTTTCTGCGCCGTCTTTCACCGCAGCTTCAGTTTCTGAACGGATACGCGCCAAAGCTTCGTTCAACGCTACGCCCGTCACGGCATCAATTTCGGGCACAGGAAAAGTGCAATCAATCGTGCTATTTTTTTTGCCGATGAAGGATTCGAACCTTTCGAACATGCCGTTGGTCAGAACAGGGGACTCGAGGACAAGCATTTCGCGTGTTTGCGCTTCGCCGTCCGCGAGAATATTACGCAGGTTTCTGAACCGTGTCTTCAGGCCCATAACGCGGGCTTCGCGTAGAGGGTCAATTGGCGGATTTGTCACTTGGCTAAAGTTTTGGCGGAAGTGATGCGAGAGCGGACGGTAGATTTCTGATAACACGGCGAGCGGCGTATCATCCCCCATGGAGCCGATAGATTCTTTACCGTCCTCACCCATAGGCGAGATAATTAATTCCACGTCTTCGAGTGTCTGTCCGCAAGAGCGTTGACGGCGGGTCAGCGCTTCGCCAGACAAAATAGGCGCAGGTTCCGCGCCCGAGAGTGTCTCATCAAGGTTGAGCACTTTTTCGAGATATTTTGCGTAAGGTTTTTCATTTGCCAGCTTGTCCAGAATTTCTGAACTGTGATAAAATTTGCCTTCATCCAAATCGACAGCAATCATGCGTCCCGGTTTCAGTGCGCCTTTTTTAATGATGGTTGTCTCGTCCATCGGGCACATGCCGGTTTCCGACCCAACAGCTAAAATACCGTCGCTTGAAATCGCGTAGCGCAGTGGACGTAAGCCGTTTCGGTCAAGCCCGGCCATACACCAGCGTCCATCATAGGCGGCCAGAGCTGCTGGGCCGTCCCATGGCTCCATCACCGCATTGCAATACTCATATAACGAGCGCCAGCTATCGGGCATGAGGTCGCCGCGCTTTGAGTAGGCTTCAGGCACAAGCAGAGTTTTCGCCATAGGCGCGCTGCGGCCTGCGCGTACGAGAAGCTCAAATACGCTATCAAGGGCAGCCGAATCCGAGCTGCCTTTTTGGATGATAGGTTTCACATCGCCCGCGCGTTTGCCAAAGGCAGAGCTGGCCATTTTAATCTCATGGCTTTTCATGAAATTGGTATTAGCTTTAACTGTATTAATTTCGCCGTTATGGGCCAGCATGCGGAAGGGCTGTGCGAGCCACCACTGCGGAAATGTATTTGTGGAATAGCGTTGGTGATAAATCGCGGCGCGAGACACAAAGCGCTCGTCTTTGAGATCCGGAAAGAAATTATCAATATCCTCCGCCAAGAACATGCCCTTATAAATAAGTGTTTGAATAGAAAGTGAGCAGACATAAAAACTTGGAATGGCGGCCTCGATGACGCGTTTCTCAATACGGCGACGCACTATATAAAGCTCGCGTTCTAGCTTGTCGCCTTTGCGGCCTTTGGGGTCGCGAAAAAGAACTTGCTCAATTGCGGGGCGGGTCGCTCTCGCTTTCTGGCCAATGATATCGACGTTAATCGGAACTTGGCGCCAACCGAAAATATAAAACCCTTCACGCAATAGCTCCGATTCGACAATCGTACGAGCTTCTTCTTGGGCGCGAAAATCTGTGCGCGGAAGAAAGATCATGCCCACGGCGATTTTAGAGTTACGCGGTTTATGGCCTGTGCGTTCAACTTGAGCTTTGAAAAACTCCTGCGGAATATCAAGGCGGATACCGGCGCCGTCGCCGGTTTTTCCGTCCGCATCAACCGCGCCTCTGTGCCAAACGTTTTTCAGAGCTTGTATGGATTTGGCTACCACATCACGGCGCGGCGTACCGTCAATGCTGGCCACAAGACCGACCCCGCATGAGCTGTGCTCATCCATCGGGTTATAAGCGTGCGCGGCCTCTAAATAATCGCGCTTTTCTTCGTAATCGGCTGCCCAATTAATATCTATTTTATCAGTCATCTTGGTTCTCTTGTAAGCTTGCCATGAACTCATCGCCGGTTAAGCGCGGGTGGTTTCCCATGAGGGCGTAATATTCTGGTTTTTTGTCGATAAAAATTTCTTTGCCGAGCGTGTAGCCTTCGGGCAAATTCAGCGAGCCAGCAGTGATGGCCCAAAATCCTTCATTGTCATTAAGGCGGTAAAACAAGCTTGAGCCGCAATGTTTGCAAAATCCGCGCTTCGCCCAGTCCGAACTGGCGTACCACGTCAGCCCGTCAGATTTAGTAATCTCCACGCCGCCTTCAAAATAGTCTGCTCCAATAAATGGTCCGCCGACCCACCCTTGGCAGGTTTCGCAATGACAAACGTCAATAGCTTGCGGCTTTGGTGTCTTAAATTGCACGTCGCCGCAAAGGCATTGTCCGTTAACCGTCGTCATTATTCTGCCGCCATTGAGGCGCCTTCGGCCATTTTGGCTTTGAGGTATTTATGGATATGTGCGGCGGCGTCGCGGCCTTCGCGAATAGCCCAAACGACAAGGCTGGCTCCGCGGACAATATCGCCCGCCGCAAATACGCCGTCGAGGTTTGTCTCGAACGTCAGCGGATTGGCCTTAACTGTGCCCCAACGCGAGATTGACAAGTCAGGCGAGAGGACGTTCATATCCTCAGGGCTGAAGCCGAGGGCTTTAATCACGAGGTCGGCTTTCACGTCAAAATCAGCGTCTTTAATCGGCTCAGGTGACTGGCGGCCCGAAGCATCTTTCGCGCCAAGGCGCATACGGTCAGCGCGGACTGTGCTGACTTTGCCGCCTTCGTCATGGATAGCTTTTGGCGCGGCGAGCCATTCAAAGGTCACGCCTTCCTCTTGAGCATTGGCGGTCTCGCGGCGAGAGCCGGGCATATTGGCATGGTCGCGGCGGTAAAGGCAGGTCACAGATTTAGCGCCTTGGCGCACTGCTGTTCTCACGCAATCCATGGCGGTATCCCCGCCGCCAATGACGACAACATTTTTACCTTCTGCGGTTTCTGAAGTAACTTTGTCGCCTAGGTTTCGGCGGTTGCTATCCATCAAAAAAGGCAAGGCTGCGCTCACGCCGTCTGCACCGCCGCCGGGTACAGAAAGGTCGCGGGCTTTATAGACGCCTGTGGCAATCATGACTGCGTCATGTTTTTCGCGCAATTTGTCAAAGCTAATGTCTGTACCGATATCCGTATTAAGCTGAAATTTAATACCGCCGTCTTCGAGGCGCTTTGTGCGGCGCTCAACGATTTTCTTATCGAGTTTGAAATTAGGTATGCCGTAAATCAGCAGGCCGCCTGCGCGGTCATGACGGTCATAAACAGTGACTTGCCAGCCTTGCAGGCGAAGCTGCTCTGCTGTGGCGAGCCCTGCTGGGCCGGCGCCGATAATGCCAACAGACATTGGTAATTCGCGGCGGGGTTTAATGGGCTCAACCCAGCCATTGTCCCAGGCCGTATCGGTGAGGTAGCGCTCAACAGAACCAATCGTCACTGTGCCGTGGCCAGATTGCTCAATAACGCAGGAGCCCTCGCAAAGGCGGTCTTGCGGACAAATACGGCCGCAAATTTCCGGCATATTATTCGTGGCCGACGAGATGCGGTAAGCTTCTTCTGTGCGGCCTTCTGCGGTGAGCTTAAGCCAATCGGGGATATTGTTCTCCAGCGGGCAATGGTTTTGGCAAAAGGGTACGCCGCATTGGCTACAGCGAGAGGCTTGTTCTTGTGCTTTCACGCCAATATAATCTCCGTAAATTTCGAGAAAATCATCGCTGCGCGCCTTGGCCTGCCGCTTGGCCGGCATGTCGCGTTCTGTTTCGACGAATTTTAGCATTTTTGTCTTAGCCATGATGCTTACCTAATGTGTTCGTAAAAGAGAGTTTGCGCGCCCCGCGCTCCTCTCGCAGCCGCCATTCATGCGGCGAGCCTGCCTCATGACCTAAAAGAGACAGCTTTAACATGCGACAATTTGTCATTGAAACTTACAAATGCATAAGAGATTTATATTTAAATAATTGATTTTAATGATTTATTTTGAATTAAGAACTTGTTAATTTTTAACAATAAATTTATGTCAGCGTTATTATCGACATTTAGCTTGAAAATTTAAATGAAGCTTAGGTTGCGATGCTAATTCTTTAATAACCAACTCGGCTTAATCCAAGCTTATGGATATTTTTCACCTTATATTACTCGCGATTATTCAAGGGCTTACCGAATTTCTGCCCGTCAGTAGTTCAGCCCATTTAATCTTGCCCGCGCAGCTCTTTGGCTGGGAGGACCAAGGCCCGTTGATTGACGTGATGGCGCATTTTGGCTCGCTCTTTGCGGTCATGATCTATTTTCGCAAGGAAGTCGGCGAGGTGCTGATTGGGCTAATGGATTTGCTTAAAGCTAAACTGAATAAGGGGTCAGCTTTGGCCTTACACCTTATTCTCGCGACGCCGCCGGCCTTAATTGTCGGAGCCGGCCTTCACTTTAGCGGAATTGATGAGCTTATCCGTAGTCCACTTCTTATTGCGTGCACATTTATATTCTTTGGTATTGTGCTTTGGCTTGCCGACATTAAGGGGGCGAGGGCGCGCGATATTGACACGCTGACGTGGAAAGAAGCCATTGGACTTGGACTAGCGCAAACATTGGCGCTTATTCCGGGCACGTCTCGCAGCGGTATTACAATGACAGCAGGGCTCGCAATGGGGTTAACCCGCGAGGAATCCGCGCGCTTCTCTATGCTCATGAGTATTCCCATTATTGGTGTGGGAGGATTGTTTGCTTTGATGAAACTTATGGGCGGTGAGCAGGGCGCGGCGAGCCTGACTGATGGCCTTATTGTTGCCGGGCTGTCCTTTATTACGGCTTACGCGGCCATTGCCATATTCATGCGCTGGGTGTCCCGCATCGGCATGTTCCCCTTTATGCTGTATCGTGTTGTCGCGGGGCTAGGCCTTCTGCTATGGGTGCTACTTTGAAGAAGCGTCACAACCAATAGGTCTATAGTTTGAGCCAAATAAGGACATTATTATCCGGAATTTTTAAAATTGCGGTACAGGCGAGCGTCATGACTTGCGGCCTTACGGCTTTAGCTGTTGCCAGCGCCGCTGAAAGCAATGATATGGCGGCATCCATAGAGACGCCAAGTGCCTCAGCTTTTGTCAATAAAACCGAGATTGACGCCCGTATTAAAGACCTGATGCGACGTCCTGAAATGATTGGACTCTCCATTGCAATAATAGAAAATGGCACGGTCACTTTTTCGCAAGGTTATGGCCAAACTGAAAAGGGCGGCGATAAGGTTACGGCTGACACAGTTTTTCGCTGGGCGTCAGTCTCTAAAGGCGTCGGGTCTGCGGCAGCTTTATTGGTGGCTGAAGACGGATATTTTGGTCTTAATTCACCTGTCAAAGCCTTTACGCCATCGCTGGACTTACCATACGCACAAAACGGTTTGACGCTTGAAGATGTACTCTCCCAGCGCAGCGGTATGATCCGAAATGCTTATGACCGCCGTATTGAAGATGGGCAAACCGCGCGTCAAATTCGGGGGCGCTTGGCCAGTGTGCGCAGTATATGTGAACCTGGTAGCTGCTATAGCTATCAAAATGTACTTTATGATGCGGTCTCCGAGATGATCGAAACCGTGACGAAACTGCCCTATAAGGCGGTTGTGTCAGAACGCATTTTCAAACCGCTTGGCATGAACAGCGCCTCTATGACGCTTGAGGGTCTTTCGCGGTCTCGCAGTTGGGCTAAGCCTCATAATAGCCGCGGGGCGCAATATAGCCGCGTTAAGCCAACTTATTACCGCGTTCCGGCTGCTGCGGGCGTGAATAGTTCCGTGAATGATTTAGCCAAATGGGTTCTCGCGAATGTGAATGAAGACAACCCTGTACTTGCGCCGAGCTTGCAAGCTGAGTTGCAATTAGGCCGTATTGAAACGCCAAGAGAAAACCGCAATATGCGCCGCCATTTTAAAGTGCTTACGGATAGTGAATATGCTCTGGGCTGGCGTACGTATGATTACGTAGGCCATGATGTGGTTGGCCACAGGGGCGCTGTTCAAGGTTACCGCGCCTCCGTTTTGTTTGACCCTGAGCTGAAGTCGGGTGTGGCGCTGCTTTGGAATAGCTCAACGGGCCGCCCTAATGGCTTGCAGCTTGAAATTTTTGACCAAATCTACGGCCTCCCTAAACGCGATTGGATGCGCCTTCGTCAGAAGTGGTAAGGCCGCCTCAAAACTGAGTGTCTCTATAAAGACTAAAGCTAGCCAGTCTTAAAGACCTCTGCTAGGGCAGATTCACGTAGCACATTGCCTCCAAGGCACAGCCCAAAGAGGCCCACATGACCGATACACCCAAACGCCCAGCTGGCGGAAACAAACCTTTCTCTAAAAATGCTGGCGGCAAAAAACCGTACACCAAAAAACCAAGCGGCGGACGTCGTGCCAACGCCACGGGATTTAAATCACGTCAACGCCCTGGTTATCAAGGATCGTCTGGCACAGGCGATAGCAAAGGATCGATAAACAAAGGGCCGCGCGACTTTAATGAGCGTGATGCCGAACTGGCCTTGCGCCGTCTACCTGCGCCGACCAAGACGCGTCTTTATGCTGCGCGCGCGGTTCAGCTTGTATTACGTGATAAAATCACGCTCGAAGCGGCGTTTGAGCTGCAAAATGGATATAATGACCTTGAGGGCCGCGACCGTGCCTTTGCACGCCTGATTGCCGCGACCACTTTTCGCCGTTGGGGGCAGATTGGGGCGGTACTCAAGCCTATGCTAAAATCAAAACCACCCGTTTTCGTCATGAGCGTGCTGGAAACGGCGACGGCTCAAATGTTATTCCTCGATACAGGCCCGCACGCCGCCGTGAGCGAAGCGGTCAATGTGCTTAAAGCGAGCCAGTCTACGCGCGGCTTTTCAGGTCTGACAAATGCAGTTCTGCGGCGTGTCTCTGAAGAGGGTAAAGCCTTGGCCGGAGCCGCCGCGCCGTCCGCCAATTTTCCGCGCTGGCTCACGAAAAGCTGGGAAAAAGCCTATTCGCGAGTCGACGTGCGTAAGATGTCGCTGCAGCTGATTAAAGACCCGCCGCTAGATTTATCCGTCAAATCTGATCCAGAGGGTTGGGCCGAGACGCTTGGCGGCAAGCTTCTGCCGACAGGAACTGTGCGGCTTGATAAGATAGGCGATGTCACGGCGCTGGCCGGATTTGAAGGTGGTGAGTGGTGGGCGCAAGATATTGCCGCCAGCTTGCCTGTTAAAGCCCTCATTGAAGGGTATGATGTCCAAGGCAAGCGCGTGCTGGATATGTGCGCCGCCCCGGGCGGCAAGACACTGCAGCTCGCGGCGATGGGCGCGCAGGTCACTGCGCTCGACATTTCAGAGCTGCGCCTTGGGCGCCTGCATGAAAATCTTGCGCGGACCAAACTGCCTGCAGAGGTCGTTGTCGGTGATGCTCGCAAATGGCAGCGGCCCAAAGATGGGAGCGGAGAGACGGCCGCGCAATATGATGCTATACTTCTGGATGCGCCGTGTTCAGCGACAGGGACCTATCGACGTCATCCTGATGTACTGTTTAATAAGGCCCATACAGATATCGGCAAACTTGCCTCATTACAGGACAAGCTTTTGCTGGCGGCAGCTCATCATTTGGCCCCGGGTGGGCAGCTCATATTCTGTACATGTAGCCTTCAGCCTGATGAAGGTGAGGCAAGAATAAGGCAGTTTCTAAAAAATCGGACAGATTTTCGCCTTAATCCACTTCTAAAGGACTCTCAATTACAGGGCTTAGGGGTGGTAACGCCTGAGGGTTTTGTGAGGTCTTTGCCGCATTATCTGGGATCAGAAGGCGGTATGGACGGATTTTTTATCGCTCGGCTAATGCGGGATATTGCTTAATTTTCAAAGCAACCTGTAAAAATTTTGTAATTTAAGAACGTGTTAATCATAAAATGGTCTAAAACATGCAGAAGAACGCTGGACGTGTTTCAAAACGGGAGGCTCCAATGAGCGCGAACAAAATTATTATTAAATCTGCATTTGCAATGGTTGCAGCAGCAGGACTTACTTTAACAGCTTACGCTGGTAACAATAGCTCACGCTATGGCGGCCCAAGCGTATATGACTATGAAAGCGGCGGAAGCTGCGGTGCGGGCTGTGCGCAAGGTGTACAGCAGCGAGTGCAGCAAAGGGTACAAAATGTACCTTCGACATCTCGTTACGGCGCACCTGCGGCTACGCAATCATACGGCTATCAGCACTCAATGCCTGTTTCGCCTGGTGTTGTATATGTTGATTGCGCGACAGCGGGGACATGCGCGCCTCAGCCAACATATCAGCAGCCTGTGCAGCAATATTCGCAGCCGCAAACATATACGCAGCAAAGCTACGCAACGCAGTCATACTCTGCGCCTGCAGCGGACTGTCCAGCCGGTACGACTATGCAGTCAGACGGTACATGCATGCAATCTAGCTACAGCTCAACAAGCAGCTATAGCAGTACGCCGTCTTATTCATCGAGCTCATCTTACAGCTCAACGTCTTCATATGGCGGCGAAGCGGTAGCTTGCCCATCTGGCACTTCTAAGCAGTCGGACGGAACATGTTTGCAGACAGGATCTAGCTTCGGTTCATCATCAAGCTATTCTTCTGGCTCTAGCAGCTATTCATCGACAGGCTCAAGCTATACTGGCAGCTCTTATGGTTCAACGGTGAGTACATCAGCGCCTGCTAATTGCCCAGCTGGCACAACGGCTCAATCTGACGGCACATGTATGGAAGGCGGCAGCGTCTCTTCATATGCGGGCGGCACAGCGACAATCTACTCTGGCGACGCGTCTCCATCGACATATGGCGGCTACACATCAGACGGCGGCTACACAGCCAATAGCTACTTGCCAATCCGTAAGTAAGCTAGCTTAAATAAAATAATAAAACCCGCTCAGGCAACTAGGCGGGTTTTTTTTGGGTTTAAGGCTATGGGCCCGACCCGCCCTCCGACGAGTCTTCATATCACATAAACGCGATGAACTCGTGATGTCATATTCCGCGAATTTCTGTTATGATACAGTAATGAAGATAAAACATAGATTTGGATGATTCTTTGACGCTTAAAAGTTTTTCAATACCGTATGCGATTGCAGTGAGTTTAACTCTATTTTTGGCGTCATGCGGCGGCGGCGGTTCTTCGTCGTCAGGCACTACGCCGGTATTCCAAGTGCCACCACCACCTGCGCCTACGCCTGCTCCCCCACCTCCTCCTCCTGAAACAGCAGAGACGACACTTAGCGGGACATTAATGTTCGAGCGCGTCCCCTTGAGCGCGGTCACAAATGGCTTAGATTACAATAATACTTTTCAGCTGCCCATTCGAAGCGCCCCGGTGGACTTACTAGATAGTAATGGCGCAGTTATTGACAGCACGGTCTCAGATGATGCGGGAGCTTATAGCTTTACAGTGAACACGAACGCAATTGTAAGTGTTCGCGTTCGTGCTGAAATTGTTCAAGAGAACGTCAACTTTAGAGTTATTGACAATACGTCCTCAGATGCAATTTACACGCTTCAAGGCGCGGCTGCGAGTGTTGGCGCTGGGCCGCAAAGCCGTGATCTTATAGCAGGTTCAGGATGGACAGGCACCGCCTATACGCAAACACGAGCTGCGGCGCCATTTGCGCTGCTAGACACAGTTTTAAGTTCCGTTGAAGACTTTATGGTCTTCGATACGTCTACAGCCTTTCCTGAATTTGACATTCTTTGGAGTGTCAATAATCGTCCAGAGTCAGGTACGGTCGCGGATGGAGAAATCGGGACGTCTTCTTTTACGACCGTAAATGGCCGTCCGCAAATCCGTATTCTTGGGCTAGCGAATAACGATACAGATGAGTATGACGAACATGTCGTCACCCATGAATTTGGCCATTATTTAGAGGATCAGCTCAGCCGTTCTGATTCTCTTGGCGGACCACATAGCATTTTCAGTCGGCTTGATCCGCGCGTCGCATTTTCGGAAGGGTGGGGCAACGCCTTGTCGGCCATATTAACAGGCGAGACGATTTATCGTGATAGCGGCGGGAACTCACAAGCAAATGGCTTTAGTTTTGACGTTGAAAACAACAACCTTGGCAATCAGGGTTGGTATTCTGAAGCCTCTGTACAATCTATTCTTTATAATCTTTTTGACAGCAATAATGATGACGTTGATCAAATTAGTTTAGGTTTGGGCCCAATTTTTTCTACATTTACGGACGATGCATATACTCAATCAGATTTTTTCACGACCATTTATAGTTTCGTCGATGTTTTGGCGGCACAATCTTCGGCACCCGATGCAGATGCACTCACCGTGCTTTTAGAAAGTGAGCAGATATTTGGAACAGGTCCTGATGGAGCTAACGAGACGAATGCTGGCGGTTTAAGTACTAATCTTCCCGTCTACAGCCGCTCAGAAGTTGGGGCTGAGCCGCTAACATTCTGTTCGGTGAATGACAATGGGATTTTTAACCGCTTAGGAAACAGAGTTTTTGCGACGCTGGATTTGACAAATGATGCGGCCCTTGACTTTCGTATGGAGCGCGTGAGCGGGCCGACAGCCAGAGATCCTGATTTTCGAATATTTAGCCAAGGGCGACTTGTCGCGCGCGGCATTAGTCCTGATGTGGATTTAGAGACGGCTAACATTTCACTATCTGCGGGGCGATATATTATCAGTGCGGCTGATGACCGGAACTTACGTTTAAATGACGACGATGAAACAGGCGCTGATAGCTGCTATAGCTTTAGCGTGAATGGAGGATGATTATGGCAATACGAAAAGCTAAATTTAGTCTATTAATGGCCGTAGTGGCCACTTTGACGTCTGCGTCTTGCAGTACAGCGCAGAGCGAGAGTGATGTAAACTTTCAAAAAACAGCAGAGACGGCTCATATTGAAACGGTCAAACCTGGTGCAGCTATTTCCCTTACTCACAGTAAACCCGCCAAAATGACGGCAGGGCAATTTGCGTCTGTGTCTTTAAATTTCGATGAACATTATGACGAAGGCGACCTGCAAGTCGATATAACCACATCTGACGGCTTAACGGTATTTGGCAACGAGTCGCGCAAATCCTTCCTGTTGGGCGGAGCGTCAAATCACACGTGGCCCATTAATGTCAGTGCGGCGGAAGATGGAATCTATTTTGTCAATGTTTTTGCCACAGTCTCGGATCAAAATAAAAATATATCGAGTCAAAGAAGCTTCTCTATTCGTCTTGATGTCGGTGATATAACGCCAGCTATGCAAGCTAAGGCATTTCCAGAAAATGGTACGCTTTCATCTGATGGCAGCTTGAGAATATTAACGGCCCAAGAAACAATTCAGTAAGCTCCGATGAAACGTCAGCCAATCGGCTAGCTACGATCCGCCGCTTCCTAATTTTTTACCCATGCCTGCTTCTGGCATTGCTTTGTTTGGACGGACTGCAATCACGAAAACTCCGCCCAGAGAAATGACAGAGCCGAGAATAAGCTGAGCCGTGATGGCGTCTTTCAGCAGAAGGATGCTGAGCACCACACCCCAAACAGGCGTCATTAAGGTCAAAGGCGAGAGAAGAGAAATATCATACTTTTTTATAAGGTGATAAAACGCGCCATGACCGAAGATCGACACGCCAATCACCGCGAAAGCTGTGGCCATCCAAAGAGACCAGCTGCCCGCTATGTATGTGGTCCATTGGCTTTGCTCTAAGAGGGCGGAAACAGCAAAGAGCGGAGCAAATGAAAACATGCCAATCCAGACCTGCATTTGCATGGCTGAAATGGGCGTCATGCGTTTCATCAGAATTCCGCCAACAGAGCCAATAAAGGCTGCGCCTGCAATATAGAGAAGGCCAAAAGAAACGGAAAAACTCTTAGGGTCAATGGCAATCAATAAAACGCCTGCAAAGGCCAGCATAATTCCTAGGCCCCGGCGCCAGCCCACTTTTTCGCCGAGGAATGCCATGCTCATGAGCGTTGAAAATGGGACACCCAATTGCATAACTATAGAGGCGGCAGAGGCTTCTGCATTAGCAAGGCCAATAAAGAGTAAAGCAAAATGCCCAGACCCGATAAAAAATGAGATTAAGCATAGCATTTTTAGATCTTTGGGTAACGGGCGTAAAAATGGAATCAGCAATATGGCGACCCCTAAAAAACGAAGGCCCGCAAAAAAAATAGGCGGAACAGCCGCGTCAAACACGACCCATCGCGTGACCACAATGTTCAGGCCCCACACGAAGCAGACCATGAACAATAATAAAAAATCCCGAAAACCCATAAATGCTACTTAATCAACATTAGCTGATGAACATAGCGGTATATGTATTAGGTTTGCGCTCAAATAAAAGCTTCGGGCTTCGTTAACTTTCGGCGCACAGACGCACGGCCTGCTAGCTTTTAATGCTAGGGAGGCAACAAACTTGCCTCAAATCATCTTGGCTGATAGAGCAGTGACATGACCCAAGACGTGCTTATTTCGCCCTCTATTCTTTCTGCTGATTTTGCTAACCTTGGCGCGGATGTCCGCGCTGTGGATGAGGCAGGTGCGGATATGATTCATGTCGATGTGATGGATGGCCATTATGTGCCTACGATTACAATTGGCCCTGATGTTGTCAAAGCACTGCGCCCTCATTCTAAAAAGCCTTTTGACGTTCATCTTATGATTACGCCGGCTGACCCCTTAATTGATGCCTTTGCCGATGCAGGCAGCGACATTATTACTGTCCACCCCGATGCAGGGCCGCATCTTCACCGCACGCTGCAAACCATTCGCAGCCGCGGCCTGAAGGCGGGCGTCGCCCTGAACCCTGCCACAAGTCCGCGCGTGCTCGATCATGTGATGGATAGTCTTGATATGATTTTGGTCATGAGCGTAAACCCAGGATATGGGGGGCAAAAATTCATTCCAAGCCAGCTCGATAAAATCTCAGAGCTTCGGCGTATGTGTGAGCAGCAATCTCAGAATATTATTCTCGAGGTTGACGGCGGGGTAAATCCGCAAACCGCCAAAGACTGTATCCGTGCGGGCGCCACGGCCTTAGTCGCTGGTAGCGCGGTCTTTAAAGGCGCAGGCTCTTTATCTGAAAATATCGCGGCGCTACGCGGGCCTGTCAGCCAGATAAAAGCTGCTTAGGCCCAGATGAACCGCGTCCCTCTTACACGGCTAGCCGGGGCGGCGGCGTTTCAGGCGAAGCGCGCGTTACTTCATACGCTGAGCTCCCCCGCGCGCGCAATGTCCATGAAGGTCATGCGGCCCGCACCATTTTCTGATGTGAAGCCCAAGCTTATTTTTGGAGATAAGGTGCGCGGCGAAACGCTAATCAATGGCGATTTTCGCTATGCGGGGCAGCAGCTAAATGTTGGCCAACAAGGCGACCCTTGGAGTGTGGCGTGTCCATCGGAGCGGTTTGCGGCTTGGCTCCACGGCTTTGATTGGCTTGGAGATATAGGATGTGTCCGGCGGCCTTCAGCTGAAGTTAGGGCGCGGTTTTTGGTGGATGGCTGGATTAATATTTACGGTGGATATAATCATTTCGCGTGGGATGTATCGGTGCTCACGCCTCGGCTTTATAGTTGGCTTGTCAATTGGTCGCCGCTTCTGTCTATTGATAGCGGCGGAGAGGCGGGCGCGGCGCGGCGCAGCTCTGTGCTGCGGCAGATGAAATATTTGCGTAAGAACTATGGGAATACTGAGGCTGGCCTGCCGCGCTTAATGGCCGCGCTCACGCTAGCGATGGGCGGCGCGCGCCTCGCGGATAAACTAGATGCTTATTTAGGCCGAGGCCTTGATTGGCTTGACGATGAAATAGAACTGCAAATTCTGCCAGACGGCGGCCATATTTCACGCTCACCAGAAGCCGCAATGAAGGCGCTTGAGGCGCTTATGGTGCTTGATGAAATTTTAGACGCGCGGGGGATTGCGCGGACCAAAGCGATGGGCCGCGCGATTGACCGCCTGCAGCCTATATTGCCGTTTTTCCTTCATAGCGATGGCAAACTCGCGTGTTTTAATGGCGGCGGCGAAGGCGATAAGAAACGTATTGCCAAAATTCTTAAAAAGGCGGCGTTGACCTCGCGGCCATTTGGATACTCGCCGCATACAGGGTATCAGCGTTTTGAGTACGGCAATTCAGTCATGATTATCGACACAGGCAAAACTGCAGAACATCCTCATGATATCCAAGCTCACCTTGCGCCGCTGGCCTTTGAGCTTTCGACAGAGACAGGCCGAATGATTGTTAATTGCGGTTGGTCAACCGAGCAGCCTATGAGCTGGCGCACCCCTGTGCGTAGTACGGCCGCGCATTCGGCGCTCACCCTTGATGGTAAGTCCGCAGGAGACATTATTGAGGGAGGATACCGCGAACGGCTTTTAGGCTCAGTGGTCGAGCGCGATGTGGGGGAGGTGAATGCCAAGCGCAAAGAGCAAGTGACGGGTGTCTGGCTAGAGACCAGCCACAGCGGATATATGGATCAGACGGGTCTTATGCATCGCCGCCGTTTTTATATGACGCAAGAGGGCCAAGATATACGCGGGGAGGATAGTCTTTATTTGCCTGTGGGCGAGACGCCAAAGCGCCGTGATGAAATCCCGTTTACAATCCGCTTTCATCTTCACCCAAACTGCCGCGCGACGCTCGCCCAAGATCAAAGATCAGCGCTGATTATCCAAGGCGGAAAAACAGGGTGGCGCATGCGCACAGATGGTGGGCTGCTGTCGATAGAGCAAAGCTATTATCTGGGCGAAGGGGATAAACCTCAGAAATCCAGCCAAATTGTTATCCGCGGACGCGCCTTTGGTGATAGTGACGGAGAGACACAAAGCAACCGTGTGCGCTGGAGCCTGCGATTGTTAGAGGCGCGAAATAACTCGCGCGCAGGGTGATTCACAATATGGGTAATTCACAAAATGCGTAATTCACAGTAAAAGGTTAATGCGCGCTTTTTAGCTTATCAGACTCATGTTAAGCGCCGCGGATATTTAGCCAAAAGAAAGCGCCGCCATGCCAGCTCCAAATCCAGACTTGCCCGATTTTGACCCCAGCCGCCTTGCGCCCGTTAAGCGCGCGCTGCTGTCTGTGTCCGATAAATCGCGCCTCATCGCGCAGGCGCAGGCGCTCCACGAACGCGGCGTAAAGCTCGTTTCGACGGGCGGCACGCGCCGCGCCATTGAAGGCGCAGGCATTCCTGTTAAAGACGTGAGTGAGCTGACGAAATTTCCAGAAATGATGGATGGCCGCGTCAAAACATTGCACCCCATGGTGCACGGCGGACTTCTGGGTGACCGCGATCTGACCAGCCATAAAGACGCCATGCATGAACACGGCATTCTCTCGATCGATCTGTTGATTGTGAACCTATACCCGTTTGAAGCAGCGGTGGCGGCGGGCGGTAGCTATGAAATGTGTGTTGAGAATATCGACATTGGCGGACCTGCGATGATACGCGCGGCAGCCAAGAACCATGCCCATGTTGCCGTTTGCACAGACGCGGATGATGTCGATGCTGTGCTGGCGGATATGGACCAGCATGACGGCAAGACCTCTGGTACGCTTCGCCAAAAATTAGCCGCGAAAACCTATGCGCGCTCGGCGGCTTATGATGCGGCGATTGCGAATTATTTCGCGGATGTCTTAGCCGACCCTGCGCCCGCTTTTCGCGCCCAAGGCGGCGCGCTTAAGCAGGCGCTTCGCTACGGCGAGAACCCGCACCAAACCGCCGCCTTTTACGCGGATGGGTCTGATCGCCCCGGCGTTGCAACAGCGCGGCAGCTGCAAGGTAAAGCCCTGTCTTATAATAATATCAATGACACAGACGCGGCTTATGAACTCGTTGCAGAATTTGGCCGTAATTGCGAAGGCGCGCGGCCTGCGGTGGCGATTATAAAACACGCTAATCCGTGCGGAGTTGCCGTCGCGGATACATTTATTCAGGCGTATAAGGCGGCGCTAGCCTGCGACCCTGTGAGCGCCTTTGGCGGCATCGTCGCGCTTAATGGCCGATTAGATAAAGAAACGGCTACAGCTATCTTAAAGGTCTTCACCGAAGTCGTCATCGCGCCGAGCGCAGATGAGGACGCTATCGCTTTATTTGCTAAGAAGAAAAATTTGCGTCTCTTGATTGTTGGGGACTTACCTAACCCGCTTACGCCCTCTATGACGCAGCGCAATGTGGCGGGCGGCATTCTCGTGCAGGACCGCGATAATGGCTATGTTGATGACGCTGACCTTAAAGTCGTCACCAAGCGCAAACCAACGGACGCCGAAATGGCCGATCTGCGCATGGCGTGGAAAGTTGCAAAGCACGTGAAATCTAACGCGATTATCTATGTCAAAGACGGCAGCACGGCGGGCATTGGCGCGGGCCAGATGAGCCGGATTGACAGCGCGCGCATTGCCGCGCGCAAAGCCGAAGACGCGCAAGCCGCCGCCGGATGGGACGCCCCGCGCACCC
>CAZFWZ010000046.1:0-16862 GCA_964522765.1 uncultured Caulobacterales bacterium
GGTCTTGATGATTTGGCCTTCGACCTCTCGGCCATAAGCTCCTGCAATTCCTTCGAGGAAATCTTCAGCGATTTGTTCAGCATCCGGATTTTCTGTCCAGCCAATGCCGTGAATATAAAATATATTAACACGAGCCTTGAGGTCGCCTGGTGTCACGTCTGCCAGAAACTCTAACCCCTTAAATTCGCCTTGACCGTTATTTACATTGTTGAGCGAATTGATTTCGTGAACTTTCAGCGGTACGGCCGAAGAGGCGCAGGCGGAAAGACTAAAGGCTGTAATGAAAAATATTAGTAGTAAAAATCGTTTCATTTCAATTTCTTATCAATTTTAACTCATGCGTAAGAGTTTATGGACGTTCAACAAAGCTATCGAGCACCATCTTCGTGCCAGCTTTTTCAAACTCGACAGTTAGCTTTGTGCCGTTGGCGTCCGCAATTTTGCCGTAGCCAAATTTTTGATGAAAGATACGCTCGCCAATGGCATAGTTCGTTTCTTTCCCTTTGGCGGGTCGTTTTACAGCATGCCCTTCAAACTCTAGTGGAGCGCGGCCAAAACTCTTATCCCGATTGGCTTTAAACCGTTCCCATCCGGGGGAGTTTCGCTCGCCGGAACTTCGCTGATAACTTGTGGCAAAGCGTTCTGCGGCTTGCTCTGCAAAGGTGTTATTTGGACGGCCATATCCACTTGAGCGGCCTTGGTCATAATACCCTGTTTCGCTCTCAACTTCGACATGGTGCGGCGGGAGTTCATCAATAAAACGCGACGGAATAGAGCTTTGCCAACTCCCGTATACTTGGCGGTTAGCGGCGAAATATATCTTGGCCTCTTCGCGGGCCCGTGTGATGCCGACATAGGCGAGGCGCCTTTCTTCTTCGAGGCCTGCAAGTCCATTTTCGTCCATGCTCTTTTGGCTTGGAAAAATGCCTTCTTCCCAGCCCGGTAAAAACACCAGTGGGAACTCCAGTCCTTTGGCAGAATGTAGTGTCATGAGGCTCACTTCGTCTTCTTGCGGACCGCCGTCTATATCCAGAACGAGGCTGACATGCTCGAGGTAAGCTTCAACAGTTGGGAACTCACTCATAGCTTGGCGAAGCTCTTTGAGGTTCTCAAGGCGTCCGTCAGATTTAGCGTCCTTGCTGTCTTTCCACATTTGCGTATAGCCGCTTTCATCCAGAATACGTTCAGCCATATCAGCGTGATGCACATCAAGACTCTCCGCTCGCCAGCGGTCGAGATCCGCCACGAAGGCGCGAAGGGACGTACGAGCCTTACCGCGAATTTCATCGGTTTTGACCATTTCTCGCACCGTCTGCTCAAGGCTTTTACCCAGCACGCGAGAGGCTATTTGTAGCTTTTGAATTGTCGTGTTGCCTATACCGCGTTTGGGCGTGTTGACGATGCGTTCAAAAGCTAGGTCATCCGTGTCGGATTTAAGCACGCGCAAATAAGCATGGGCGTCCCTAATTTCCATTCGCTCGAAAAAGCGCGGCCCGCCAATAACGCGGTAAGGTAATCCAAGCTGAATAAAGCGTTCTTCAAAGCTCCGCATTTGGCGCGAGGCCCTTACGAGAATGGCGACATCATTATATTTGCGGCCGCGATGTTTCCAGCTCTCGATTGTATCCGAGATAATACGGGCTTCGGCAGGGGCGTCCCATACGCCCATGACAGAAACTTTGTTGCCGCCTTTATCATCAGTCCAAAGCGTTTTACCAAGCCTTCCTTGGTTCGCAGAAATCAGGCCAGAAGCCGCGCCAAGGATATGTTCTGTTGAGCGGTAATTCCGTTCTAGCTTGACGACCTTTGCGCCGGGGAAGTCTTTTTCAAAACGCAAAATATTATCGACCTCAGCACCGCGCCAGCCGTAAATAGACTGGTCATCATCGCCAACGACGCAGATGTTTTGCGTTCCGCGCCCCGTTGAGTCTTGGGCGAGCAAACGCAGCCATAAATATTGGGCCACATTGGTATCTTGATACTCATCCACGAGGAGGTAGCGGAACTTGGCGTGATATTTCCGCAAGACCTCTGGGTATTTTGTGAAGATAGTGATGTTATGCAAAAGTAGGTCACCAAAATCACAAGCGTTGAGCTGTGTCAGGCGTTTTTGGTAAATAGCGTATAATTCGCCGCCTCTGCCGTCTGCAAAGGCATTGCCATCACCCGGCTTTAACTTATCAGCTGTGAGGCCTTTGTTTTTCCAGCCGTCTATTAGGCTCGCCAGATAACGTGCCGTCCAGCGTTTCTCGTCAATGTTTTCGGCTTTTATAACTTGTTTGAGAAGGCGAATTTGGTCGTCTGTGTCCAGAATAGTGAAGCTTGATTTTAGGTCCACCATTTCAGCATGAATACGAAGGATTTTGGCGGCTATGGAATGGAATGTGCCCAGCCAAGCTAAGCCTTCCGCGCCGGGCCCCATGAGGTCGCTGACGCGTTCGCGCATCTCGCGTGCCGCTTTATTAGTGAAGGTCACAGACAATATCTGGCTCGGGTAGGCTAAACCGTTATTCAAGATGTGAGCTAGGCGGCAGGTTAGGACTCGCGTTTTACCTGTACCCGCGCCTGCCAAGACAAGAACGGGACCTTCCGTAGTGAGAACGGCGTCATGCTGTTCTTTATTGAGGCCTTCAAGATAGGCGCCGTTTTGGGATCGCGGCGCGCGCGGCATCGCCCGCGCAGAAATAGAACTGGGCGGCGGCGGGGGTGCGGGCTGAAACGAGTCGGCAGACATGTTTGGAACATAGAGGCAACACATACATTTGGCTATGGCTAGCCTCATAAAAGACGGGGAGACAAAGCGCCCTATTTGCGGCATTTCAGCTAGCTTCGTAATACGCCTTAATTTAGGCCTGAATCTGTGGTATGGTATGTTTATGAAAGCGAAAATATTTATTACGATAGCTCTGCTAACATATACGGTAACTTCATCAGCTCAAACAAAGGACAGCAAAACGCAACCGCCCGCAAAGACTGAAAAATCTGCGCCTGCCGGAAAACCTAAAGTGGATATCGATAGCTTTTTTAAGGATGCAGAAAAGCAAACGCGTGACGCTCAGAAGCACGGCAATTCAAATTGCGTTCCTTTACCGATCGACCAGACACCAAGCGAACCTGTTACTTAGACATTAAGGTAGGCTGTAGGGTGGTCTTCGGGCCGTCGCCAGAATGGTTTTTCAAAGGCCAATAACTTAGCTGACGTTGCCACTAAGATGACCCAGCTAATATCATTTTGCTGTAAAATAGTGGACTCAGACATAGAGAAAGCAAGGAACATGAGTGTCGAAAGTACAACCCAATAAGTTTCTGTTCCGCCTCTAAAGACGCGGTCAATTGACAGGACAAGCACCATAAGCATGTAAAGACCAAACAGCACGACAGCGACGATTCCGCCAGCAAGCCATAAATCAATCCAGCCATTGTGTGCCGATGGAACGCCCCATTGGAGAGCTGTTCGCACCCAATAGCTCGGTCCAAGCGGGTCGAGCCAATAGGCCCCGTAACCATAGCCGAAAAGCCATTTCTGTTTGATGCTCATTGTAAGCCAAGCCCAGATATCAGTCCGCCCCGTAAACGTAGCGTCCTTACCAATAAGGCCAAAGGCAAGATCTGGAGCAACGGCAATAAAGGTTGCAAGGCCACCGATGGATAGCACAATCATATAAACAAGCGGCGCTCGCAAAATAGGCAACCGGCGGAAAATACGCAGGGCTATAAATATTCCAATCGACATAAGCGAAATCAAAAGCGCTGTTTTGGATGTGGACATGAGAACCAGAAAAAAGCAGAGCAGGCCGGTCGGTATCCATAACCACCAACGTGACGGCCGCATGGCGAGCGCGCACATGGCCGCAATAAGGCCTTTTGTCATCATGCCGCCAAGATAGTTCTTTTCTACCCAAGGGCCGCGCCAAGCACCTTCATGGATTTCATGCATGATGCCGCGGGCAGGATTTGTGATGACCACAAATATTGTAAGAATGGCCAGAATGAAGAACGCAAAAGCGATTCGCTGTACCATCTCTTCCCAAGTGAAACGTGCGGCGAGAACAAGCCCTGCCATAGTGGTAACCATCAAAGCAACAGATCGGCGCATCGTGAGACTATAGTCCACCGACCAAAACATGGTGAGTCCGCAATAGGCCACGCACAGAATAAGCAAAGGGCTGAAAACGGCCATCCTAAAGAATTGAGGGAATGTCCGCAAAACCATAGCTAAAATAAGGGCATACATAGGAAACCATGATGTGCGCGCGAGTGGGTTTTCTTGGTTTAGATTGGTTAAATCCGTAAATAAAATGCCAATTATAGCACCAGAAAAGAAGACGAGCATAAATACATAAGCGAAGTTTTCCGCCCAGTTCAGGACGTTGAAAATGGCTTTGTCGCGGCTAACTTCGCCGCTGCTGATATATGTCGTGCTGACCATAAATAACCTAGAAAAAGGCGAAGCCTCAAAACTAAGCTCTAGAGTCGGCTAAAGCCGTTAACATCGGATTAACTATAAACGCTAAGCGGACTTAAAGAGCCGTTTCTATCGTACTCTCGAGATTGGTTTCCATGAGTCGCCGAGCCTTTATTTGGGCTTCCAATCGCTCGGCTAGAAACATGAGGTGCTTATGAGGGGCATTTAAAAGGGCGGCGTGAAATTCAGCTTCATCATAATCTAATCCCATAGTCTGACGTAATTGCTGCCGAGTGGACAAAATCGCTTGCGACCCAAAAATATAGGATAAGTGATGAGGCGAGGCGTTGATGCGGGCCCATTCGCGCGGAAAATCATCATCGAGCCGCCTTGGCATTTTGTCTTGCCAAAGTTTCCACGCTTGATTTTCTGTATAGTTCTGCTCAAGACGTGCCGTGTCCATAATAATTCTCATGGCGCGCATAAGGCGGTAGTCGAGCCAACCGAGCCGCTGATCAGGCGGATCAAACAAACCGCGTTCATCTGCAAGAAATTCAGCATATGTTGCCCAGCCCTCAAGCATGGGAATGGCTGCCGATATGGGGCCTTTGCCGCAAGCTCTGCGAGTTTCCATGCTTATTTGTAAGTGATGGCCTGGCATGATTTCATGCACGGCAAGCATTGTGTCATACATATGGTTATAGCGCCCATAGGTCCAATACAGGCGCATCGCATTATCATTTCTTAAATAACTCGCAATCGAATAGCGTGGGCCGTAGCCTTCTTGTGTTTGAATTGAGCCTTTTGGCACAGCCGCAAAATCAAAATCTTCTAGATCGGCAAATTTATCCTCTATATATGTCAGGGTTGTAGTGGCACGCGCAATGATATCATTCGCGGATGTGCTGAAGTTTTCTTGCCGCACTGCAAACTCATCCAGAGTTTGATTGTAATCATTCAATACCCGCTTCTGAAGGGTCTCTAGCTCTGTTTTCACGGCGGCATATTCAGCCTCACCAACGGCTTTGACGTCTTCAAAGCTTACGGGGCGGCCCGTAAATTGAGCCAGCGTTTCTTGGTAGACTAGGATTGGGTCTGACGGTGGGCTATCATAGACGGACCGGTTTTTTGCCCATGCGCTCCATAAACGTAGCGCGCCCCAATTTCGGTAGAGATCTTCTTGTTCGCAGGGAGACAGGAGCGCGGAATTGAGCTTAGCAAAGCGAGGCTCAAGGCTCCGGAGCGCTGTTTTGTAAGCGTCAAATCCTGTAGACTGAACGCGCCGTTCCGCCTTACGTCTTTTTAAGATTGGCGCGGCATCATCCATCAATGTTCTAAACTCTGCCTGCGTGCGAAGAGGCGCATAGACATAGTGCTGCCATGCCGCGGTTAGCATAATTACGGATAGCACGCTCAATCCGATAACTATTTTGATCCAGCGGTTCATGACTTGCCCTGAGCCCTAAACATCGCCCAGACACGAAGATATGCGGCGAGTCCAAGTTCACTTTTGGCGGCGATACGGGCATCATCCAGTTCGCATATGAGTCCGGCTAAGGATAGCTCTTGCGCCTTGGCCGTCTCCTCAAGCGTCGCCCAAAAAGGGGCTTCTAAGGCGACAGAGGTGCGGTGTCCATAGAGTGAGATGGAACGCTTTTCGCGTTTGACTTCAGGCGGAACTCGAGGGTCGAACTCAGACACTGTCACCATTAAGGTTGGGTTTGTTAGGCTCGATTTTATGTCCATCAAGCTTGGCTTGCAATTTTTTCGCCAAAGCCTTTTTGTTCTCCTTGGCGGATTTTTTTTGTCCAAAGCGCGCGCGGTTTATTGCGGCCTGCTTTTCCTTACCCTGACGGGCGAGGGCTTTTTTTGCTTTGCCAAATTTTATGACATTGTCGCTCATCAGCGCGGTTTAATCATCAGCTCTGGGCGGACAACCTTGTCGAACTCTTTTTCTGTTACAAAGCCGAGTTTAATGGCTTCTTCGCGAAGGGTCGTGCCGTTTTTGTGAGCCGTCTTGGCGACTTTCGTGGCATTGTCATAGCCAATCGTTGGTGCGAGGGCAGTTACAAGCATGAGCGAGCGTCCGAGAAGTTCCGCGATATTGTCTTCATTCGCTTTGATTCCAGAAACGCATTTATCCGTAAAGCTCATGCAGCTATCGGACAGCAATTGAATGGATTGCATCATGTTGTAAACCATGACGGGCTTGAACACGTTCAGCTCAAAATGGCCTTGGCTGCCCGCGATAGTCATTGTGGCGTTATTGCCCATGACTTGCGTGCAGACCATAGTCATCGCTTCGCATTGTGTTGGGTTGACTTTGCCGGGCATGATAGAGCTGCCGGGCTCGTTTTCGGGCAAGGATAGCTCGCCAAGACCAGAGCGCGGACCAGAGCCGAGAAAGCGAATGTCATTGGCGACTTTCATCAGGCTAGCTGCAACGGTGTTAAGCGCGCCGTGAGCCGAAACAAAGGCGTCATGGGCGGCGAGCGCTTCAAATTTATTTGGCGCCGTTTTAAAGGGCAACTTAGTATAGCTGGCCACTTCCTCGGCAAAGGCTTTGGCAAAACCCGGCTTAGCGTTAAGGCCTGTGCCCACCGCTGTGCCGCCTTGGGCGAGGGGGTAGAGTTCTTTGAGGCCGCGCTCGACGCGTTTAATGCCGTTATCGAGCTGCGCGACATAGCCTGAAAACTCTTGGCCGAGCGTAAGCGGCGTGGCGTCTTGGGTATGTGTACGGCCAATCTTGATGATTTTTTTGAACTCTTGGCTTTTATCGTTCAGCGCGTTGCGAAGATATTTTAGGGCAGGGAGGAGTGAATGGTGAATTTCCTCTGCCGCTGCGATGTGCATAGCGGTGGGGAAGGTATCATTTGAGGATTGTGAACGATTCACATGATCATTTGGGTGGACTGGGTCTTTGGAGCCGATAACGCCGCCCATAATTTCAATCGCGCGGTTAGAGATAACTTCATTACTATTCATATTGGACTGTGTGCCAGACCCCGTTTGCCAGATAGAAAGGGGGAAGTGGTCATTTAGTTTGCCTTCGGCGACTTCGGAGGCTGCGGCGACAATAGCCTTGCATGTCTTGGCATCGAGGTTCTTGGCCTTTTTATTAGCCAGCGCTGCAGAGCGCTTAATAATACCAAGCGCGCGAATGACAGGCACGGGCATGACCTCATTACCAATCGGGAAGTTAATCAAGCTGCGTGCGGTTTGCGCGCCGTAATATTTATCGGCGGGAACTTTGAGAGGTCCAAAGCTATCGGTTTCTGTGCGTGTCTTCGTCATTATGCTCTCTGATACTTACTAATCTTTGTTGAAAGTTTATTTCTTACGAAAGGCATCAAGGCTAACGACCTTTTCACCGCTCTCTTCTTTATCGGCAGTCTTCTCACTTTTTTTACCGCCTTTAGGGCCATCATCATCTGGTGTGTCATCTTTAGTCTGAGCTTTCGGCTTCGCCTTACCTTTAGCCTTAGGAACGGCTTTGGGCGCAGCCTCTGTTTTAGCAGGCTCTATGCGCGCAAGCGTCGGCGGTGCCGCTTCCATTTCAGGCGGAGCGTCAAATTGCAGCGCAAAACCAACACTCGGGTCATGGAAACGCGACACGGCCGTATAGGGCACTTTAAGATATTTCGGTACGCCGCCAAATTTCAGCGTGACTTCAAATTCCTCAGCATAGGCATTGAGGTCCCAATATTGATGCTCAAGCACAATTGTAATTTCTTCAGGATATTTTTTCGCTAGGCTTTCGTCGATTTCCACGCCCGGATAGCGGGTAAGGAAGGTAATATAAAAATGATGTGCGCCCGGCAGGCCGTCCTCGCGGATTACGCGGCGAATGGCATCGCGTACGACCCCGCGAAGGGCGAGTTGCGTCATCTGCTCATAGTTCATCAAGTCTTGTGTCATGCCCCTAACCTAAATTACTGCCCGCGTGGGTCAACAGGCGTTTGCTTTATGGTATGAAGTTTCTTAGGGCAATTTGTGCGTAAACTTTAAATGGGTGTGATACGTAGTCCCTATATGCAACCAAACATAAAATCTGACGATCTTTTCTATCCGCCCCATGCTCAGCCGCTGACGGGTAAAGAATCATTTGTTCGCTCGACGTATAAGTTTCTGAAAAACCCCCTCGAGGGCTTCGGCCCGCTCGCTTACGCCCAGCCTATCGTCTCGCTTAAGACATTTGGCTATAAAACTCATGTTGTCTCTGACCCTGAGGGTATGAACATTATTCTTGGTAGCCAGTCTCATAAATTTCGCAAAGCCCCCATTGATGGACGCATCCTCGGGCCGGCCACGAAAGAGGGCTTGCTATCGGTGCATGATGAGCAGTGGAAAATGCAGCGCCGTGCGGTCGCGCCAATTTTCCGTAAGCGCCACATGGCGGATCTCGCCCCGCAAATCACTGAAGTCCTGCAGGCCTTTAAGGCTAAGGTTGGGGAGGGGGGCAAGGTCGATATCAATGCCGCGATGGCGGACCTCACCTTTGATGTGCTGTCCAAAACATTGCTCGGTGATCCGCAAGGCATGGACGGCAAGCGGCTGAAATACGCCACACGCAAAGTCGTCACGAGTGCGGGGACGCTTCGCCCAGATGATTTGCTGCCTTTGCCGCGCTGGTTGCCGCGTCCTATGCCGCCCAGCGGGGTGAGGGCTTTGCGTTCGCTAAAAGCTGCTGCCGATGATTTGCTTGATAGCCGCGCAGAAATGGAGAGCGAAGGTAGTCTTGTCGATTTGCTGATTTCAGCCGCAGATCCGCATACGGGCCAACCTTTAAGCCGCCGCGAACGGCGTGACAATTTGATTGGCTTTTTCATTGCAGGGCATGAAACGACCGCGCTTACCCTAACTTGGGCGCTCTATTTAGTTGGGATGCACGGACCTACAGCCGCGCGCATTCGTGAGGAAGTGCTCTCCGTGAGCGGTGAGGGCGACGTGTCTTATGATGATATGGAAAAGTTGACGTTTACGCGCGCCGTGATTGACGAAACCATGCGGCTATATCCGCCTGCGCCAATTCTCAACCGCGAATGTATTGAAGACACTGAGCTGTATGGGCGCGAGATCGCGCCAAACGATATTGTCATTCTCAATAATTATATCATGCACCGCGCAGAACGGCTTTGGGATAATCCGCTGGCGTTTGACCCTGACCGTTTTCTGCGTGATCCTAAGCTGCGCGCTAAAGGCTCTCCCTTTATGCCGTTTGGCGCAGGGCCGCGTATCTGTGTAGGTATGGCGTTTGCCGTGATGGAAGCCGTTATGGCATTGGCGACTTTGGTGCGTGATTATGATATTCAAATGCCGCCAGAGCTATATCCCCGCCCCATCATGACGGTAACTCTGCGTCCTCAGGGCGGCGTGCCCGCGGTCTTAAGAAAGCGTTCCCGCCGCCCATAGGCGGCGTTCCCGCTATTTTGACGCGGCGCGCGAGCGTTTAATGACATAAAGTAAAGCGACACAAGCGAGCACGCCTAGCGCCAGAAGCGGCAATATCCATTTTAGCTTTTCCCCGACAAGTTCGCCGAGGAAATGCACAACTGTGAAGACAATGCTGACGTATAGCCAGCCCGTAAACGCAACACAGAGACAGAATTTCAGATAGGATATTTTAAAATAACCGCAAGCGACATAGGTTGGAATACGTGCCAACGGGACAAACCGGCCAATGAGCAAGGTTTTCATAAGGTTGTTTTGCACTTTTTCTGACATGCCTACGACTTGCTCGCGCTGCGCATAGGCTTTTGCTTTGGGGTTTTTAAGCGCGGCCCAACCAATCCAGTATTTCCAGATGTCGGAGAGGAACAGACCCGTCAATATTGTCAAAAATAGCGGAATAGTTTGACGAACGCTATTGGCTGCAAGGCCTGCAGCGAGAAAAACAGCTGTGTCTTCTTGAACGAAGGGACTAAAGAAAACTGAAATATAGACAGCCAAGGAATAGGAATCGGGGAACATATCCATTTAAAATGACTTTATTTAGCAGCTTAGAATAGGAAACATGCCATTCCAGACTGTTTTGGCAAGAATTTTCCGCAAAAATGGCGAGAAAATAGCCTCAACAGACGTTGCACGCAGGCTCGCCGCGTGACATAACCCGCCCACAATTCAAACGCGGGTTTGTCGGGTCGAGCGTATGCGCTAAATTGCGCCGCGCCTCGGCCTTTAACTTTAAAAACCAGCGACACACAATGGAAGACGACCATGAACGTTAAAGAACTAAAATCAGAAGGCCTCAGCAAGACCTTTGAAGTGAGCGTGTCTAAAGCAGACCTCGAAGGTAAGCTTGAGGCTAAAATCAAAGAAATGCAGCCGCAGGTGAGCCTTAAAGGTTTTCGCCCAGGTAAAGTGCCGACATCTCATATTCGTAAGATGTTTGGCCAAAGCATTATGCGCGATGTGGTCGAAGAAACCGTCAATGAAACTAGCCAAAAGGCGATCAATGATAACAAGCTCCGTCCTGCAGGACAGCCCAAAGTCGATTTGCGCGCCAATGGTGAAGATGTAACAAACGGCAAGGCTGACCTTGAATATACAATGACGGTTGAGCTTATCCCTGATTTTGAGGTTGCTGATTTTGAAAAGCTAAAGTTTACACGCCTTACAACTGAGGCTGATGAAAAGGCCGTCGAAGAGCGTATAAAAAAGCTCGCAGAAGGCTCTAAGTCATATAAAAAGAAAGCTAAGACGGCTAAAGCGAAGGACGGCGATGCTGTGCTTATTGATTTCGTCGGTACTGTAGACGGCGTAGCCTTTGACGGCGGCGCAATGGAAGGTCATCAGCTCGTTCTTGGCTCTGGCTCATTTATTCCCGGTTTTGAAGACGGCCTAGTCGGCGTGAAAGCCGGCGATGAGCTAGACGTTAAAGTCACATTCCCAGCCGATTATCAAGCCGCTGACCTTGCGGGTAAAGATGCGGTCTTCGCCACGAAAGTTATCGAAGTGCAAGGCGCGGTAGATGCCAAACTCGATGATGAGCTTGCGACTAAATTTGGTTTAGAGAACCTCGAAAAACTTCAAGAGGTCATTAAAGAACAAACGGAAGCTGAATTTGCGACTCAAAGCCGTATGAAGCTTAAGCGCGCCATTCTTGATGAACTTGATAAAAAACACAGCTTTGATTTGCCGCCAGGCATGGTTGAGGCCGAATTTGAAAATATCTGGGCTCAAGTGAAAGCCGAAAAGGACGCGGGTCAACTAGACGAGGACGACGCTAAGAAAACAGATAAGCAGCTTGAGAAAGACTACCGGAAAATTGCTGAGCGCCGCGTGCGTCTGGGTCTTGTCCTCGCTGAAATTGGCCAGAAAGAAGAAGTTTCCATTTCTAATGAAGAGCTACAAGGTGCAATGATTGCTGAGGCTCGCCGTTATCCGGGGCAAGAGCAGCAAGTCATTGAGTTCTACCAAAAGAACCCTAATGCTATTGCTCAACTTCGTGCGCCAATCTTTGAAGAAAAAGTTGTCGACCTGATTATCGGAAAAGCCAAAATCACAGACAAAAAAGTTAAAGAAAAAGTCCTCTTTGAAGAAGACCCAATGATATAACTTGTTTAGCGCGTTTTTTAGCGCGGCTTGCAGATTTGATTTAAAAAACCTAGCCATTAGGCTGGGTTTTTCTTTGCCACTTTATATCTTGCGGGGCTGTCGCGGCTTGTTTGTCGATGTTTTAAGTGTAGCTTCCCAAATGTCACAACCAGTTTCGAACGGTTTTAAGGCCTTTGCCGATGGGCAGCAATAGAGACCATGTGAGAGAAGCCGGGCCGGCGTGTTGATATTCATCCAATCCAATAACCATACCGTCATGACCATTCGAAGGCTGGGCTGTATATGAGCCAAATAGCCGGTCCCATAGGGAAAGGCTAAAGCCGTAATTGCTATTTGTTTCAGCCACAATAGTTGAATGGTGGACGCGGTGCATATCGGGCGTCACGACGAAACGGCGCAACACACGGTCAAAGCTAAGCGGGAGCTTTACATTGGAGTGATTGAACATGGCGCAGCCATTGAGGATAATCTCAAAAACAATGACAGCTAAAACGGGCGCACCTAAGATCACAACAAGGGTCATTTTATAAAGCATAGATAAACCGATTTCGATGGGATGAAAGCGAGAACCCGTTGTGACGTCAATATCGCGGTCAGCATGATGAACCTTGTGCATCGCCCATAAAAACGGAATATGATGAGAGGCGACATGCTGCCAGTAAATCATCATATCCAATATAATTACCGCCAGCGCAAATTCCAGCCATATGGGTAAGCCGAGCATATTAAAGAGTCCCCAATGCCTTTCCGCCGCAATGACAGCCATGCCGACAGCCACAATTGGGAATAATAAGCGGACAAACACTCCGTCTATGACAATCAAAAGAAGATTAGATGTCCAGCGATGGGTGCGGCCCAAAACACGGTCTTTGCGCGGGAAGAGAGCTTCAGCGGACATCATCAAAAGCAGGATTGAAATAAAGATGCCTAATCGCAGGTTGTCTTCATATGTTAATATAAAATCGTTCATGGATGATTTTCGGTCTAATGGGGACAGTTAAGGGAGTTGCTCTACCTTTTTTATAAATAGTTTTAACTGCTTTATTAAATCAGCCTGTTCTGATTTATCGGACATTGCAAGGTTCATATCTGTGTGTAGTTTTGCAGCGATGCGGGCATATAAATCTATCCCTGATGGTGTTAACATCAAAGATTGACGCCGTTTATCGTCCATAGGTGATTTCTTAATGTGTCCGTCTTTTATGAGAGACCGCACGGCTCTGCTAACTATTGTTTTGTCCATGGGGGTCATTGCTGTGACTTCACTCGCAGTCCTGCCAGGTTTGTCTGCTACTGCGGCCAGAACACGCCACTGACTGGAATTTAGCTTAGATTCACTTTGAACCACATCCATAATAAACCGGCTCGCTTTGTCGGCGAGAACGGTAACTTGATAGGGCCAAAAATCATCTAAAACTATATGTGCCAACTTGGATTTTTGCATAATATCTTTATGAAATAAATTAGTTGCAATTGCAACAAAAAGAAAGTATTGCCATTAAAACTAAAATAGTTGTTATCACAACTAATGAAATCTGATTGGTTGTTGGTTAAGGAGAAAACTTGTGAGTGATCTATTTGAGAACCCGGTAGGATTGAACGGCTTTGAATTCATCGAATTTTCGGCCCCCAAAAAAGGCATCTTAGAGCCTATTTTTGAAATGATGGGGTTTACAAAAATTGCGAAACATCGCTCGAAAGATGCCGAGTTATGGCGTCAGGGCGGGATTAATCTGATAACCAATTATGAACCGCACAGTCCGGCTTGGTTTTTCTCTCGCGAGCATGGCCCAAGCGCCTGTGGTATGGGATTTCGCGTGCATGATGCCGGCAAAGCCTATGATCACCTGATCGCCCAAGGCGGCGAGCCTGTGAAAACGACAACTGGACCTATGGAACTTCATATTCCGGGGGTTCGCGGGATTGGTAATTCCATTATTTATCTCATCGACCGATTTGCGGACGAAAATGAAGATGGTCTGTCCATTTATGATATTGATTTTGAATATTTGGACGGGGCTCCAAAATGGCCCGAAGGTTGCGGTTTCAATCTCATCGATCATCTGACTCATAATGTGTACGGCGGGCGCATGTCCTATTGGGCAGATTTTTATGAGAAGCTCTTTAATTTCCAAGAAATTAGATATTTCGATATTAAGGGCGAATATACAGGATTGACATCAAAAGCCCTTACCGCGCCAGACGGTAAAATTCGTATTCCTCTGAATGAGGAAGGCAAGAGCGGCGGCGGACAAATTGAAGAATTTCTGCGTGAGTTCAACGGTGAGGGTATACAGCACATCGCTTTTATCTGTGATGATATTATTGCGTGCTGGGATAAGCTCAAAGCGAAGGGCGTGCCCTTCATGAGCGCGCCTCCCGATACTTATTACAGCATGTTGTCAGAACGGTTGCCCGCACATGGCCGGGACGAAGCGGCGCTTAAAACGCGAGGAATTCTCCTGGACGGTACAACGGAAAGCGGCAGCCCGCGTCTTCTTCTCCAAATTTTCGCGGAGCCACAAGTCGGTCCGGTATTCTTCGAGTTTATCCAACGTGTTGGAGATTACAAAGACGGGTTCGGCGAAGGAAACTTCAAAGCTCTGTTTGAATCCATAGAACGCGACCAATTAGAACGGGGTGTTCTGGAGGTGGCGCAGTAATGGAAACATTGGGCCCTCACAATATTCAAACAGACGGATTTCACCATGTGGCCTATCGTTGCCGCGATGCCAAAGAAACGGTTGAGTTTTATACGGCCCATTTAGGGATGGATTTCCAGCTCGCAATCGCAGAGGATCATGTCCCGTCGACGGGGGCATACGACCCTTATATGCACATTTTCTTGGATGCTGGAAATAATAACGTCCTCGCGTTCTTCGAATTACCTGAGCAACCCGAAATGGACCGCGACCACAACACGCCAGAATGGGTACAACATATCGCGCTTCGCGTTGATAGCCTTGACGCTTTACTGTCTGCAAAAGCTAAGCTGGAAGCAGCAGATATCGACGTTTTAGGCCCGACTCATCACGGAATTTTCAAATCGATATACTTCTTTGACCCCAATGGCCACCGCCTCGAACTCGCAGCGAATATCCACACGCCTCAGCAGATGAAGCAGCTCAAACAGGTTGCACCAGACATGCTAGATGAATGGTCTAAGACGAAAAAAGCGCCACGTCATGCGGCTTGGTTGCATGAGAAAATTGCCAAAGAAACCAAATAAACGAAAGCTGGTAGACTATGAAACTTGCCTCCTTAAAAGACGGCCGTGACGGTCAACTCATTATAGTATCGCGCGACCTATCCAAAGCGGTAGATGCAAGCGATATAGCCCATTCCTTGCAGGCTGCTTTGGACGAATGGGACGTAGCCGCGCCGCAATTGGCAGCGCGATATGAATTATTAAATGCGGGGCAGGGCGACAGCTTCGCATTTGATCAATCTGCTTGTGCCTCGCCGCTTCCGCGTGCCTACCAATGGCTCGACGGGTCTGCTTATCTCAATCATGTTGAATTAGTGCGCAAGGCGCGCGGCGCAGCGGTGCCGGAGAGCTTTTATGATGACCCGCTTATGTATCAAGGCGGTAGTGATACTTTTATTGGGCCTCGCGACCCCATTGAAGCCGTGAGCGAAAGCTACGGCATTGATATGGAAGCTGAAATCACGGTGATTACGGATGATGTGCCAATGGGCGTCACTGCCGCTGATGCCGCGGAGCACATCAAGCTCGTTATGCTCGTGAATGATGTGTCCTTGCGGGGGTTAATTCCGGGCGAATTAGCCAAAGGGTTTGGCTTTGTTCAAAGTAAAGCCTCCTGCGCATTCTCTCCTGTGGCTGTTACTCCAGACGAAATTGAGACATGGGCAGAAGGGACAATCGATCTGCCTCTCTTGGTGGACTATAATGGCGCGCCATTTGGCAAGGCGAACGTCAAGACAGATATGACGTTTAACATGACCCAGCTTATTGCGCATGCCGCCAAGACGCGTCACCTTTGCGCGGGTACAATCATCGGTTCGGGCACGGTCTCAAATAAGTTTGAAGGCGGTGAGGGTAAGAAGATAGAAGACGGCGGTGTTGGCTATAGCTGTATTGCCGAAATCCGTATGATTGAAAAAATTCAAACAGGTGAGTTCATAACGCCCTTTATGAAATTTGGTGATCGGGTGGGGATAGAAATGAATGACAAAAAAGGCTGCTCTATCTTTGGCCGTATAGAAAATACCGTCGAAAAATACGAAGCCTAAGCCATGATGATCTTGCACGGATATTGGCGATCATCCGCGAGTTACCGCGTAAGAATTGCGCTCGCTTTAAAAGGTGTGGAGGTGGAGCAGCAATCCGTAAATTTGAAAGCGGGTGAGCAATTGGATAAAGCGCATGCTGATTTAAACGCCCAGCCTTTCGTACCTGTTCTTGAACTGGAAGACGGAACCAAATTAACCCAGTCCCTTGCGATTATGGATTTTCTCGATGCGACGTATCGAGATCCGCAGCTAATGCCGCCTGACGCGATATTAAGATCAAAAATATTATCCGCTTCGCTGTTGATTGCATCAGACGTTGCTCCAATAGCAAATCTCTCGGTTCTAAAATATTTGAGAGCTGAGTATGGTCAAGACGATGCGGGTGTAAAAGATTGGATTACATATTGGATTGAGAGGGGTTTTACGGCGCTGGAAACAATCGCTCAGACCTATGATGCTTCATTTTTTATGACAGAAGCTCCGTCTTTTTTTGAATGCTGCCTCATTCCTCAGGTTTACAACGCTAATCGGTTCGGTGTGGACATGACGCAATTTCCAAAACTTTCCGCCATAAATGAAGCCTGTCTTGCTTTACCTGCCTTTGATGCTGTACGGCCAGAAAAGCAAATAGATGCCACATAAGCAA
>CAZFWZ010000046.1:16962-19329 GCA_964522765.1 uncultured Caulobacterales bacterium
GCGCTGACGAGTGCGACTTTGCAAAAAGCAGGTGTTGAACGCGCAGAAGACTTTATTGGTCTTACGCCAGGAGTGACCCTCGTGAATTCCGCTGAAGCGGGTGATACGCAGGTTAACATCCGAGGTATTAACGGTGCGCGGGATGCGGAAAACAGCTTCGCCTTTGTAATTGACGGCGTTCTTTATACCAATCCAGCCGCCTTTAATCGTGAGTACACGGACTTACAACAAATCGAAGTGTTCAAAGGACCGCAAGGCGCGATTTATGGCCGGAACGCTGCGGCGGGTGCTATCATTGTAACGACTGATACGCCTGACGATGAAGTTTCGGGCGGAATTACAGCCAGTTATGCTGAAGACGATACAATCCTAGTCAAAGGAAGCATTTCAGGGCCTCTAACTGAGAGCCTTTCATATCGTGTTTCTGGGGACTACCGCACATCCGATGGATTTTACCGCAATAGTTTTCAAGATAACGATCCTATTGTCGATGCTTCGGAGAGCTTTAATCTAAATGGCCGGCTTGTATATGCGCCCACCGACCAACTCACAGTAGATGTTAAAGGCCGGTACGGCGAGGTCGATGCAAGCTCCATTGTGTTTAATGCCAATTTCCACCTTCCGACCTTCGCTGAAATCACCACTATTTCGGCGGCCAACCAAGATGTGAATGATCATGAATTTGTCTTCCAGCCGAATGTAGTCTCTGATAATGATCAGACAGCTTTGGAAATTTCTGGCAAATTTGATTATGAACTGGAGGGATCAACCCTTACTGGTTGGGCCTTATATAGTGATATTGAAAATGACCTTGTCGCAGACGGTACATCTGGAGCGTTTGGCTTTTTTAATGGTGATGAAGCTTGCCAACAAAGTGTTGCTAATTTGGCTGGATTCCCACTACCCTCTCCAGAGTTTTTCGGCGAAATACCAGTCGGCGTCATTTTTGCGCCTAATGGATCTTTCCTCGGCGCTTACACGCCGTCAACATGTGATGGTATTCAGGAGCAAGTTCGCGATCAATCTGACATAAGTGCTGAGCTTCGTCTTGCGTCCAATACAAATGGGCCGCTAGGCTGGATGGTGGGCGGATACCTTCTAGATATCGATAGGCAAGTAGGTGTTTCAACAAACCGCGATGGCGGAGGACCCGTCAACCGCGGACTGCTTCAGCTTTCAGGTGAAAACCGGACCGTTGCTCTGGCCTATGATGATTTTGAGAGCACCGTTTATGCTGTGTTTGGATCTCTTGATTACGCTATTTCGGATACAATTCAGGCGACTGCTGCGCTCAGATATGATGTTGAAGATCGGAGTGTCTCTAGTCTCGTGCCGACAGATGCGACGCAAACCTTTATTGACTTGGATTTCAACCCCGCGACGGCGGACCCGCTGAATGCAGGCCTATCGCCCCTCGTAAATCCGAATGGAGTTATTCCTGATCAAGACGAAACCTTTAAACAGCTTCAGCCCAAGCTGTCACTGACGTGGGACGCGGCTGACAATACAACAGTTTTTGGTAGCTGGGGCGTAGGTTTTAAGGCTGGCGGCTTTAACAACTCTGGTAGTGCCGCGACAGTCAATATTTTCAACAATGGATTGATATCGTCAGTATCTGGTACGAACTTCGCAGAGCAAGTTGGTAGTGAGCTTCCTGTGATTACTGACGATTATGACAAAGAACGATCAAGTGCATTTGAGGCCGGCTTTAAAACATCTGCTTTAGATGGCCGCCTAAAGCTCTCTGCGGCAGGGTACTACACTGATGTGACGGATATGCAGTTCTTTGAGTTTTTTGTCGGAGGGTTTGGTCTTCTACGGGTCGTTTCTAATATTGATGAAGTCGAAATTTTCGGCGCAGAATTCGGGGCGGAACTTGCCGCGACTGATAATATTAATCTCTATCTTGGCGCTAATGTGACGGATAGTGAAATTAAAGAAAATAACTCACGGCCAGATACAGTCGGTAACAAGTCGCCTTATACACCCGATTACACGCTTAATTTTGGCGGTGATGTGAGCTTTGCCGTTGCGGATGGATTGGATTTTTTAATTAGGGCGGATACGCAGCTCATTGGGCCAACATGGTTCCACACTGTGCAGGACGGAGACCGCGCGACAATCTTCAATCCATTATTTGAAATTGGAAATCCAGCGGCCGGTTTTGGTGCTGGCACGGGTTTTCTTGGGACGGGTAATTTTGGCAATGCTCAACGTGATAGCTATTTGACTTTAGATGTGAGAGCGGGGCTTCAAGGCGACAAATGGTCATTGACAGCATTTGCGCAAAATTTGACAGATGAAGACATTTTGGAAGAAGTTATTCCGGCACCTGAATTTGGCGGTTCTTTCTTAGCTCCAGGAGCA